>NZ_JBFUAB010000012.1:0-202180 GCF_056406535.1 Roseateles sp. P1_C1_2 | reverse complement strand
GGCGCAGGCCGCTGCTGCCGTGCCGGTGCCTGCACCCGCACCCGAGCCCAAGCTCTTCGACCGCACCGCCGGCGACACGCGCTATGTCGGCCAGTTCGTCCGCAATGACGACGACACCGTCAGCGGCACCGGCCGCGTCGAATGGAAGAACGGCGATGTCTACGAAGGCCCGTTGCTGCGCAGCCAGCGCCAGGGCGTCGGCGAGATCCGCTGGGCCGGCGGCCAACGCTACAGGGGAGACTGGGTGACCGACCGCGCCACCGGCAAGGGCGTCATGAGCTTCGCCAACGGCAACCAGTACGAGGGCACGCTGGTGGACGGCCAGCCCGAAGGCGAAGGCAAGCTCACCTATGCCTCCGGCGACGTCTACACCGGCCAGATCCGCCAGGGCCTGCCGCATGGCCGCGGCAGCTATGCCTGGATCAGCGGCCAGCGCTTCGAGGGCGACTGGGTCAACGACAAGCCCCAGGGCCAGGGCAAGATGCGCTTCGCCAACGGCAACCAGTACGAGGGCCAGATGGCGGCCGGCCTGCCCCAGGGCAGCGGCCGCATGGTCTTTCCCAACGGCGACATCTACGAAGGCCAGTTCGAGGCCGGCAAGGCCCACGGCCAGGGCAAATATGCTTGGAAGAGCGGCGAACGCTACGACGGCGCGTGGGCGCGCGGCCTCAAGCACGGCCAGGGCGTCTTCCACTGGCCCAGCGGCGACCGCTGGGAGGGTGTGTTCAAGGATGACGAACGCACCGACGACGGTGTCGTCGTCCGCAAAGGCAGCTGACTGAAGGCTGGCTCCGCTACGCTCACCCCATCTAATTTCTGGAGCTCCACGATGAAAGCCCTGCTCACCGCCCTCGTCACCGCCATCGCCATCGCCGCCCCGGCCGCCGAGGCCCGCGTGGCCCCGCACCACAAGACCAGCCAGGTCAGCAGCGGCGTGCACGCCAAGACCGCCGCCAAGAAGACCGCCAAGGCCAAGCACAAGAAGGCCGCCAAGAAGGGCCACAAGAAGTCGGCCTGATCACGGCCTGACGACGCGCGCGCCGGGATGGCGCGCGCCACCCCCGCCCGAGGCGGGGCCTTTGCATCCGCGCCGTCGCGCCGCGCGATGTCCGGTTCGCCCGCCGCTCTCCGTCTGAATCAGCAGGACGAGGTTCAGGGCAGCGTCGCCGCCCGCCTCTTCGTCTGCCAAGAGGAGCGGAGCGCATGTCAAACCAGGTTTCCAAATGGTCGGCCGGCTGGCTGGCGGCACTGCTGGGCGCCCTCATCGCCTGGACCGGCCCGGGCACGGCAACCGCCGCGACCGACGACACCTCGCCCCGGCCCGCCATGACCGTTCGCGTCGATGCCAGCAACACGGCGCAATGGATCTTCCAGGTCCACGCCACCATCCCGGCCGCGCCGGGGTCGCTGCGCCTGCTCTATCCGCGCTGGCTTCCCGGCCATCACGGCCCGGTGGGCGACGTCTCCCAGCTCGCCGGCCTGACCGTGCGCGTGGGCGGGCAGCGCCTGCTGTGGACGCGTGCGCCCGATGAACTGCATGGCTTCGACGTGCAGGTGCCTGCCGGCGCGCAGGCGGTGGACGTCCACTACCAGTGGCTGGGCCCGAGCAAGGGTGCGCTGAGCGACAGCCTGCAGACGCGCGACGCGCTCGCGCTGACCTGGCCTGCGCTGCTGCTCTACCCCGCCGGCCGGCCGCTTGCCGAGATCGAGGTGGACAGCCAGGTCAAGCTGCCCGCTGGCTGGCAATGGGGCAGCGCGCTGCGGGCAGCGACGAAGACGGTGGCCGGCGAAGCCTGGGTGGCCTTCCAGACCGAGACGCTGGAGACGCTGCTGGACTCGCCCGTCTACGCAGGCGCCAACTACCGCCGCGTCGAGCTGGACCCGCCCGGCACGGCGCGGCCCGCCACGCTGCACCTGTTCCGCAAGCGCGAGGGCGGCACGGCGCCCAGCGACGAGCAGATCGACGCCCACCGCCGCCTGCTGCAGCAGGCCGAGAAGCTGTTCGGCTTCCGACCCTGGCGGCACTACGACCTGCTGCTGGCCGACGGCAAGGGCTTCGGCCATATCGCGCTGGAACACCATGAGTCCAGCGAGAACAGCTACGACGGCAACTACTTCGACGATTGGGCCGCTGCCAGCCGCTCGCGCGACGACCTGGCCCACGAGCTGACGCATGCCTGGAACGGCAAGTTCCGCCGCCCGCTGGGGCTGGAGCAGCGCGACCTGAACTCGCCGACGCGCAACGAACTGCTGTGGGTCTACGAGGGCCTGACGCAGTATTGGGGCCAGGTGCTGGCCGCGCGCAGCGGGCTGGTGACGGTGGAGCAGATGCGTCAGGAACTGGCCTGGGCCGGCGCACGCACGGCGGAGCTGCCCGGCCGCCAGTGGCGCGATCTGCAGGACACGACGAACTCGCCCGCGCTGGCCTCGGACGGCACGCAAAAGTGGTGGGACTGGACGCGCGGCTACGACTACTACTGGGACGCGGCGCTGCTGATCTGGCTGGACGCCGACACGCTGATCCGCGAGCGCAGCGGTGGCCAGCGCTCGCTGGACGACTTTGCACGGCGCTTCCTTGTCGGCCAGGATGGCGACAAGGGTCCCAGCCTCTACGGTTTCGACGATGTCGTGGCCGCCCTGAACGCCGTGCAGCCGCTGGACTGGCGCGCCTTCCTGCGCGCGCGGCTGGACCACCGCCTGCCGGCGACGACGCTCGACGGCCTCGCGCGCAGCGGCTGGGCTGTCGGCTTTGTCGACCAGCGCACGCCGTTGCAGCTCGCTTCACTGAGCGCCAAGAAGCCGGTGTTCTCAATGCGCTACTCGGCAGGCCTGAGCGTGGATGCCGACGGCGGCGTGGCCGCCGTCAACTGGGCCTCACCCGCCTTCGACGCCGGGCTGGCGCCCGACGACAAGCTGCTGGCCGTTCAAGGCATGGCCTACACGCCGGAGCGCGCCGAAGCCGCGCTGAAAGCCAACCGCAGTGGCGACAAGCCCCTGCAGCTGCTGATCCGCCGCGACGACGAGTTCCGCACCGTCACGCTGGACGTGCGCACCGGGCCGCGTCACCCGGTGCTGGAGCGTATGGAGGGACGGCCGGATCTGCTCGAAGCCATCTTCAAGCCGCGGTAAGGGGGGTCACTCTCTTTCGAATTTGAAGACCGCCACGCTGGCCATCAGGTTCGGCATCGAGCGCACCACACCCCCATCCTGCAGGCCGAAGCTGTCCAGGATCTTGAGCCGGTTCTTGCGCGCCAGCACGCCGAAGTCGGCAAAGGTGCCGACGCGGATATTGGGCGTGTCGTACCACTCGTAGGGCAGGGCTCGCGTTACCGGCATGCGGCCGAACAGCACCTGCAGCCGGTTGGGCCAGTGGGCGAAGTTGGGGAAGCTGACGATGCCGATCTTGCCGACGCGCGCCGTCTCCTTCAGCATGGCCTCGGCATTGCGCAGGTTCTGCAGCGTCTCCAGCTGCAGCACGACGTCGAAGCTCTGGTCCTCGAAGATGGCCAGGCCTTCTTCCAGGTTGCGCTGGATGACGTTGACGCCGCGCTTCACGCAGGCCAGCAGGTTGGCGTCGTCCAGCTCCACGCCGTAGCCGCTGCAGCCCTTGTGCTTGATGAGGTGCTCGAGCAGCTCGCCGGTGCCGCAGCCCAGGTCGAGCACGCGCGAGCCGGGCGGCACCAGGGCCGCTATTGCCGGGTCGAAGCTCATACCGCCACCCCCTTCAGCTGCAGGCCGGCGGGCCGCTCGAGGCTCGTGGCAACGCGTTCGAAATAGGCCCTCAGCACGCCGTGATAGCGCGGGTCGTCGAGCAGGAAGGCGTCGTGGCCATGGGGCGCATCGATCTCGGCATAGGTCACGTCCAGCCGGTTGTCGAGCAAGGCCTTGACGATCTCGCGCGAGCGGTCGGGCGAGAAGCGCCAGTCGGTCGTGAAGCTGGCGATGAGGAATTTGGCGCGCGCCGTGGCGAAGGCCAGGCTCAGGTCGCCGCCATGCTCGGACGCCGGGTCGAAGTAGTCCAGCGCGCGCGTGATGAGCAGATAGGTGTTGGCGTCGAAGTAGTCGCTGAACTTGTCGCCCTGGTAGCGCAGATAGCTCTCGATCTGGAACTCGATCTCCTGCGTCGAATAGCCCAAGGCACCGTCCTTGCCGCCCTTGAGCTCGCGGCCGAACTTTTCGGCCATCACGTCGTCGCTCAGATAGGTGATGTGGCCGATCATGCGCGCCACGCGCAGGCCGCGCTTGGGCACGACGCCATGGGCATAGAAATGGCCGCCGTGGAAGTCGGGGTCGGTGACGATGGCGCGCCGCGCCACCTCGTTGAAGGCAATGTTCTGCGCCGACAGATTGGGCGCCGTCGCGATGGCGATGCAATGGGCCACGCGCTCGGGGTAGCGCAGCGCCCAGTCCAGCGCCTGCATGCCGCCGAGCGAGCCGCCGAGCACGGCCGCGAGCTTCAGGATGCCGAAGCGCTCGACGAGACGCGCCTGCGCATCGACCCAGTCCTGCACGGTGACGACGGGGAAGTCCGCCCCCCAGGCGCGGCCCGTCGCCGGGTTGGTGTGCATGGGGCCGGTGGAGCCGAAGCAGGAGCCGAGGTTGTTGACGCCGATGACGAAGAACTTGTCGGTGTCCAGCGGCTTGCCCGGGCCGATGAGGTTGTCCCACCAGCCTTCGCTCCTGGCCTCGCCGGCGTGGGTGCCGGCCACATGATGGCTGGCATTCAGCGCATGGCAGACCAGCACCGCATTGCTGCGCTCGGCATTGAGCTGGCCATAGGTCTCGACCATCAGGTCGTAGGCCGGCAGGCTGGCCCCGCTGCGCAGCGGCAGTGGTTCGTCGAAATGAAAATTCTGCGGCGACACGTCGCCGACGCTACGGCCCGTCATGGCCTTACTCCAGAAAAACAAAAACCGGCGGCCACTTGCGGGACGCCGGTTGATCTCGGAGCCCTGTTTAGCGGCATTTATTGAGCGCCCGCAATCCGGAACAAATCGGCGCTATGCGGCGGATTCTAGGCGTTCTCGTCGAGCCTGAACTGCGCCACCGCGCCGGTCAGCAGCTGCAGCTGCTGGCGCAGGCTGTCGGCGGCCGCGGCGGACTCCTCCACCAGCGCTGCGTTCTGCTGCGTCATGTGGTCGAGCTGGCTGACGGCGCCGTTGATCTGACCGATGCGTGAGCTCTGGTCGGCCGCACCCGTGGCCACCTCGCCGATCATGTCGCTGACCTTCTGCACGTTGTCGACGATCTCCTGCATGGTGTGGCCGGCATGCTGGACCAGGCGAGCCCCGGTCTCGGTGCGCTCGACGCTGGCGGCGATCAGCGACTTGATCTCGCGCGCCGCGCCTGCCGAGCGCTGGGCCAGCGCCCTCACCTCGCTGGCGACGACGGCAAAGCCGCGCCCCTGCTCACCCGCGCGCGCCGCCTCGACGGCCGCGTTCAGCGCCAGGATGTTGGTCTGGAAGGCGATGCTGTCGATGAGGCCGACGATGTCGCCGATGCGGCGCGAGCCGTCGTTGATCTGGTCCATGGTCGTGACGACCTCGGCCACTTCCTTGCCGCCGCGGCGCGCGACCTCGGCCGCCCCCTCGGCGAGCTGGCGGGCCTTGCCGGCGGCATCGGCTCCATGGCGCACGCCGCTGGTCAGGTCTTCCATCGAGCTGGTCGTCTGCTGCAGGCTGGACGCCGCCTGCTCGGTGCGTTGGCTCAGGTCCTGGTTGCCCGAGGCGACCTCGCTGCTGGCGGTCTCTATGCTCTGCGCCGAGGTCTTCACCTGCCGGACCAGGTCGCGCAGGCTGGCCTGCATCGCGTCGAGGGCGCGCAGCAGCTCCGAGGCCTCGTCGCGGCCGACGATGCGGATGTCGTTGTTCAGGTCGCCCCCGGCAATCGACTGGGCCACGCTGCCGGCATAGCGCATCGGGCTGGTGATGGTGGACGAGTTGATCAGCGTCAGCGGCACGACCAGCACCATGACGGCGACCAGCACCGCCAGCGAGCGCCAGCCGATGCGGCCGATCTCGGCGCCAAACTCGGCCTCGGTGGCCTTGGCCTGGGCCTCGATCAGCGCGGCGATGGTCTCGACGCGTTTCTCGATCTCGCGCATCGCCGCCTTGGGGCGGTTCAGCATGCGGTCGGCCACCTTGGCGGTGTCGAAGCCGCCGGCCTCGATCTGGTTGAGCACCGGCTGGGCCGCCGTGCGGTAGTCCTGCAGGAACTTCAGCGCCTCGGCGGCGGCCGCCTTGTTCTCTGCCTGCTTGCCTTCCTGCAGGCCCTGCAGAGGCTGGGTCAGGCGCTGCGCCGCGGCATTCCAGCGCTGGCGGAACTGCTTGACCTGCTCGGGCTCCTCATAAGCGATGACCATTTGCTTCTCCTCCAGCCGCACATCGGCCAGGGCCTGGCGGATGGCAGCGAGGTGGCGCAGGTCCTGCATCGCATGCGTCGTGACGTCGACATTGAGCGCCATCAGCTGGCGGCCGCCCATCAGGCCGGTCAGGCCCAGGGCCGCGAACATCAGCAGCACCAGCACGATGGCCCCGCGCATGCGGGTGCGGATGGTGAAGCTGCGCATCCAGGTGGCGAGGTCCATGGGCATGTCTCCTAGCTGGGCCGTCAGGGCGCGGCCTCGTTGCCTGCATGCTAGTGAAGCGGCCGGTGATGGCAAGCGACCTTTTGCCGCAACTTGCCGTTACTGAACACTTGACCAATAATTGCCGGCATGCCCCGCCCCAGCCAGGACCAGGACCAAGCCTTGCTCGCCGCCGGCGCCGCCCTCTACCCGGCACTCGGCTGCGCGGGCCTGTCGGTGCGCCGCGTGGCCGAGGCCGCCGGCGTCAACCCGGCCATGGTGCATTACCACTTCGGCAGCAAGGACGCCTTCCTGCGCGCCCTGCTGCAGCAGCACTACGAGGAGATGTTCGGCGCCTTGTCACTGAACAGCCAGGGTGAGGCCGACGTCATGGAGCGCCTGGCCGTCGCCCTGCTGGGCGTGGCGCGCTTTGTGCGCGAGCACCGGCCGCTGATTGCCCGCGTCTGGGCCGATGCCCAGGGTGGCCAGGCGGTGGCCCAGGACTTCCTGCGCACGAATGCGCCGCGCCACCTGGCCGTGCTGCTGGCCCTGCTGCAGGAAGCCGAAGCCCTCGGCCGGCTGCCGCAGCAGCCGCTGCTGACGCGCTTCTCGTTCCTGATGGGCGCCGTCATTGCGCCGCTGATCCTGGTTGGCGGCATGAAGGCCATAGCCGCCGTGCCGCCCGCCTTGCTGGCCGCGGTGGACGACGAAGTGCTGTCTGACGCGGCGCTGCAGCGCCGCATCGAATGGGCCTTGCTGGGCCTGGCAGGTGGTGTGTGATGGAGATGCCGATGAGAGTTGCGTTGTGGATGATCCCCTGCCTGCTGGCCGGCTGCAGCGACAAGCCCCCCGAGGGTTGGACGGGCTATGCCGAGGCCGAGCTGGTCTATATCGCACCGCCGGTGGCCGGGCGACTGACGACGCTGGCCGTGCGCTCCGGCGAGGCGGTCACCACCGGCCAGGCACTGTTCGAGCTGGACGCGACGCCCGAGGTCGCCGCCGACGCGGAGGCCAGCGCACGCGCGAGAAGCGCCCAGGCCCAGGCGCAGGACGCCGACAAGGGCCGGCGCCTGCCCGAGCTGGCCATCACCAAGGCCCAGCTCGACCAGGCCCGCGCCGCCGAGCGCCTGGCCAGCATCGACCTGACGCGCCAGCAGGAGCTGCGGGCCCAGGGCTTCGTCGCCCAGGCCCGTGTGGATGACGCCGCCACCGTGCTGGCCCAGGCCCGCGCCCGCGTGATGGAACTGGACGCCGCGCTGCAGGTCGGCCGCCTGCCCGCGCGCGACGACGAGCGCAACGCCGCCCGCGCCCTCGCGCAGGCGGCCGAGAGCGGCCGCGCGCAGACGGCCTGGCGCGTCGAGCAGAAACGCCAGAGCGCGCCCATGCCGGCCCGCGTGCAGGACGTCTTCATGCGCCCCGGTGAATGGGTCGCGGCCGGCCAGCCCGTGTTGGCCCTGCTACCACCGGCCAACCGCAAGGCACGCTTCTATGTGCCGCAGTCGGTGGTCGGCTCGCTGAAGCTGGATACGCCGGTCAACCTGCACTGCGACGGCTGCGGCGCGGCCATTCCCGCGCGCATCAGCTTCATCGCGGCCGGCCCGGAATACACGCCGCCGGTCATCTACTCCAACCAGCAGCGTGACAAGCTGGTGTTTCTCGTCGAAGCGCGGCCGGTGAAGGCGGAGGATGCGGAGAGGCTGCATCCGGGGCAGCCCTTGGATGTCACGCAATGACAGAGCTTGCGATCGACGTCCGGGGCCTGAGCAAGTCCTACGGCGGCCGCAAGGTCGTGGACGGCGTCGACATGCAGGTCGCCACCGGCCGCATCGTCGGCTTCCTCGGCCCCAACGGCAGCGGCAAGACGACGTCGCTGCGCATGCTCTGCGGCCTGCTGACGCCCGACGCCGGCGAGGGCAAGGTGCTGGGCCTGGACTTCCGCCGCCAGGCACCCGAGGTCAAGCGCCAGGTCGGCTATATGACGCAGAAGTTCGGTCTCTACGAAGACCTGTCCATTCGCGAGAACCTGGACTTCATCGCGCGCCTGTTCTCGATGGAGAACCGCCGGCAGGCCGTCGATGGCGCGCTGGAGCGCCTGGGGCTGAAGAGCCGCGAGAAACAGCTCGCCGGCGCGCTGTCCGGCGGCTGGAAGCAGCGCCTGGCCCTGGCCGCCTGCCTGCTGCACAAACCCCGGCTGCTGCTGCTGGATGAGCCCACCGCCGGCGTCGATCCCAAGGCGCGGCGCGAGTTCTGGGACCAGATCCACCAGCTAGCGCAGGAGGGCATCACGGTGCTCGTTTCCACGCACTACATGGACGAGGCCGAGCGCTGCGACGAGCTGGTCTATATCGCCTATGGCCGTGTGCTGGCACGCGGCACGGCGGCGTCCATCGTGAAGGAGGCGGGCGCCAGCGATCTCGAAGACGCCTTCGTCAAACTCGTCGGCCAGGCCACCGACAACTTCGCGGAAGCCAGGGCCTAAGTCCGCCGGTTGACCGCTCCCTACTCATCGAAAGTCATGTTCCATCAAAACCTTGCGGCATTGACCGCCTTCACCACTTCGTTGTCCACCGCTGCGCGCCCGCTGGTCTGGCGCTTCGGGCCGCCCGCTGCGTTGCTCCTCCTCGTGGGCACAAGCCCACTTCGTCGTCGCGCCTTGCTGGCAACCCGCTTCGCCAGTCCCTCGGGCGCGCCCAACCACCGGATTTAGGCCGATGCAAGCCCTGGCCCGCATGTTCGCCATCGCGCTGAAGGAAGTGCAGCAGATGCTGCGCGACAAGCTGACCTTCGCGATGGCCGTCGGCGTGCCCATCATGCAGCTGGTGCTGTTCGGCTATGCCATCAACACCGACCCCAAGGGCCTGCCCACGGCCATCGTGTCGCAGGACGCGAGCCCGATGGCGCGCAGCCTGGTGGCCGCGCTGCAGACGAGTGGCTATTTCCATGTCGTCGAGAGCGGCATCGCGGAGTCGCGCGGCGACGCGCTGCTGCAGAACGGCGACATCCAGTTCCTCGTCGTCGTGCCCGACGACTTCGGCGCCCGCGTCGTGCGCGGCGAGAAGCCCGCCGTGCTGATCGCGGCTGACGCCACCGACCCATCCGCCGGCGGCAATGCCATGGCCGCGCTGAGCCAGCTGGGTCAGACGGCGCTGAACCGCGACCTGCGCGGCGCGCTGGCCTCACGGGCGCCTCAAGGGCTGCCCTTCGAGGTGCGCATCCAGCGCCGCTACAACCCGGAAGGCCTGTCCCGCTACAACATCGTGCCCGGCCTGGTCGGCACCATCCTGACGATGACCATGGTCATGCTGACGGCGCTGGCGATGACGCGCGAACGCGAGCGCGGCACGATGGAGAACCTGCTGGCCACGCCGGTGCGGCCCTTCGAGGTGATGGCCGGCAAGATCCTGCCCTATGTCGTGTTGGGCTATGTGCAGTTGGGCGTCATCCTCGGCGCCGCCTTTGCGCTGTTCAACGTGCCCATGGTGGGCAGCGTGAGCTTGCTGCTGGCCATGATCGGCGTCTTCATGCTGGCCAATCTCGGTGTCGGCTTCACCTTCTCGACGCTGGCCAAGAACCAGCTCCAGGCCCTGCAGCTGACCTTCTTCTTCTTTCTGCCGTCCATGCTGCTGTCGGGCTTCATGTTCCCTTTTCGCGGCATGCCGCAATGGGCGCAATATCTGGGCGAAGTGCTGCCGCTGACGCACTTCCTGCGTATCGTGCGCGGCGTCATGCTGAAGGGCTCGGGTGCGGCGGAGCTGCTGCCGGAGGTCTGGCCGATGCTGGCCTTCCTGGCTGTCGCCGGCAGCGTGGCCTTGCTGCGCTACCGGCGAACGCTGGACTGACTCAGAAAACGGGATCCGGCAGCTTTTCCTTGGCCACGACGCGCTGCGTCGCCGGCCGGTCGAAGACGCGCTTCAGATAGGCGCCCAGGGCCGGCCGCGTCTTGGCCGGGTTGGCCTGCATGCGCGTCCAGCGGCACAGCATGAAAGCCAGCGCGTCGACGGCGGTGTACTGCTCGCCGAGGAACCAGTCGCCGCCATGGCGCGCCAGTTCGGCCTCCATCTGATCCAGCATCGGCGCGATCTGCGCCTCGGCGCGCGCCTTGACCTCGTCGGCGTTGGCGGCCATGCGGTCCGGGTAGAAGTAGTGGATCAACATGGCCTGCAGGGTGTTGGTCAGCCAGACCATCCACTTGTAGTACTGGGCCCGCTCGGCGCTGCCGGGCGCCGGTGCAAAGCCAGGGTGGCAGTCGGCCAGATGCATCAGGATGGCGGCCGTTTCGTACAGCACCAGGTCACCGTCGAGCAGCACAGGGATCACGCCGTTCGGATTCAGCTTCAGATAGGCCGGCGACTTGTGCTCGTTGTTGGCCCGGTCCACCTGGCGCAGCGTGTAGGGGATGCCCATCTCCTCGAGCAGGATGTGGGGGGCGAAGCTGGCGTTGCTGGGGTAGTAAAGCAGTTCGATCATGGCGGCGACAGGCTGTGGACAGGAGGAGGCGCTGAACTTTACGTGGCCGCAACGCCCCCGCAGTGCACCCACGCGAGGCTGCTGGCGTTGGCAATCCACCCCTGACTTCGGGTTGAAGACGATGAAGACTTCCCTGCTCCACTCCACCGCCGCGGCCGCACTCGCGCTGTGCGCCGCCTTCTCAGCCCCATCCGCCCATGCCGACGTGCGCGTCCGCGCCAACATCGGCATGGTGTTCGACAACCGCTACCACCACGACCACTACTACCCGGCCCCGGGCTATGTCGCGCCCCATGTGCCCTATGGCGCCGTCGTCGTCGGTGCCGGCCCAGGCCGCTACTGGTTCCATGGCGGCGTCTGGTACCGCCCCTATGGCGGCAGCTACCGCGTCGTGTTGCCGCCGATCGGCCTCGTGATCCCGCTGCTGCCACCGGCCTATGTGACGCTGACGCTGGGTGGCCTGCCGTACTACTACGCCAACGGCGTCTACTACCGGCCGGCGCCCGAAGGCTATGTCGTCACGACGCCGCCGCCCGAGGCCGCCACCGCCCAGGTCATGCCGGCCCCGCCCCCACCGCCTGCGCCTAAGGCTGAACCCATCATCTACCCGCGCAATGGCCAGTCGACCGAGCAGCTGGAAAGCGACCGTCGTGACTGCAACCGCTGGGCGACGACTCAGCCCAATGCCCAGGCCGACAGCAGCGTGTTCAATCGCGCGGTGGAAGCTTGTATGGACGGCCGCGGCTACACGATGAAATAGAAGCCCCTCGTCCGGTCGCGCCTCGCTGCACGCGGGCGAGCCCAGTCGGTCCCCCGAGGGGACGGCGATGCTTGCCGGATTGACCGGCAAGCACATCGCCAGAGCGGGCCGGCTCGGGAGCGGCCCAGCGCTCGGCCCGAAATACCCGACTCAAACGATACAGCCGGCCTCAGGACGAGCGCCGGCCGCGCGGTAGCGCACCGCTGTCATCTCGGCCAGGATGCTCAGCGCAATCTCCGGCGGTGTGCGTGCGCCGATGTCCAGGCCCACCGGGCCGTGCAGGCGGTCCAGCTCCGCCTCGGTCAGCCCGAAGTGTTCTCCCAGCCGTGCGCGGCGCTTGGCCTGGTTGACACGCGAGCCGATGGCGCCGACGTAGAAGGCCGCGCCCTTCAAGGCCTCCATCAGCGCGAGGTCGTCGAGCTTGGGGTCGTGCGTCAGCGCGACGATGGCCGTGGCGCCGTCGGGCTTGAAGGCGATGACGACGTCGTCGGGCATGTCGCGCGTCAGCGTGACGCCGGCGAGCGCAAAACCGTCGGCGTACTCGGCACGCGGGTCGCAGACGGTCACGCCGTAGCCCAGGGCCAGCGCCATCTGGGCGAGGTAGTCGGTCATCTGACCGGCGCCGATGACGAGCAGGCGCCATTGCGGGCCATGGTGGCTGACGAGCTGGCTGTCATTCAAGCTCAGCGTGTCGGCGCCGGGCTCGGCATCGGCCAGCGTCGCGCTTCCGGTGGTCAGGTCCAGCGTGCGGCGTACGCGCTCGCCGCGCTCCAGCCGCACCAGCAATTCGTCCAGGCCCGACTGCGGCCCCAACGGCTCCAGCATCAGCTCCAGCGTGCCGCCGCAGGGCAGGCCGAAGCGGCGCGCCTCCTCGGCACCAACGCCGTAACGCAGCGGCGTGGGACGCTCGACCGCCAGGCTGCCGGCGCGCAGCTGGGCGACGAGGTCGTCCTCGATGCAGCCACCCGACACCGAGCCTGTAATCAAGCCGTCATCCCGCACGGCGACAAGGGAGCCCACCGGCCGCGGCGCCGAGCCCCAGGTGCGCGTGATCGTGCCCAGCACCACGCTGCGCGACTCGGCACGCCAGCCGGCGGCCGTGCGCAGCACGCTCAGGTCGAGGTTGTCCATCGCTCGCGTATCCCCAGCTTGTATTTCCACTAGGGTAATCGGCAATCACAAGCGCTGCAGGCAGGAACAGCATCGTCCCCAAACTCAAGGAGACAAGCGATGAAGATCCAGCTCACGGTCAATGGCCGTGCGGTCAGCCGCGAAGTGACTCCCGACCAGCTGCTGGTGCAGTGGCTGCGCGAAGACCTGGCCCTGACCGGCACCCATGTCGGCTGCGACACCGCCCAGTGCGGCGCCTGCACCATCCACCTCAACGGCCGCGCCGTGAAGGCATGCAGCATGCTGGCCGTGCAGGCCGATGGCGCCAGCATCACCACCATCGAAGGCCTGGCCGCCAACGACGGCACGCTGCACCCCATGCAGGCAGCCTTCAAGGAGTGTCACGGCCTGCAATGCGGCTTCTGTACACCGGGCATGGTCATGAGCGCCATCGACCTCGTGCAGCACCACGACTGTTCCAGCGAGACCGCCATCCGCGAAGGGCTGGAGGGCAATATCTGCCGCTGCACGGGCTACCAGAACATCGTCCGCGCGGTGCAGTCTGGTGCTCAAGCCATGAAGGGGGTGTGACATGAACTCGCCCAAGGAAGGTTTCATCGGCCAGAGCGTCAAGCGCCGCGAGGACGCGCGCTTCCTGACCGGCCGCGGCCAGTACACCGACGACATCGTGCTGCCGAGGCAGACCTATGGCGTCTTCGTGCGCAGCAGCTATGCGCATGCCCGGCTCAAGCGCGTGGACACGGCAGCCGCGAAGGCCGCCGAGGGTGTGCTCGGCGTCTACACCGGCGAACACTTCCGCGATGTCGGCGGCCTGCCCTGCGGCTGGCTGATCAACAGCATCGACGGCACGCCGATGAAGGAGCCCAAGCACCCCATCCTGGCCGACGGCAAGGTGCGCTACGTGGGCGATGCGCTGGCCCTGGTCGTGGCCGAAACACTCGCCGAGGCCAAGGCCGCGGCGGCGCTGGTGGAGGTGGATTACGAAGAGTTGCCCGCCGTCGCCGACACCGCCACCGCGGCCGGCCACGCGACCTCGGTGCATGACGAAGCCGCCGACAACCGCTGCTACACCTGGGGCTGCGGCGACAAGGCCGCAACCGATGCCGCAATGGCCGCCGCCGCCCACGTCACCAAGCTGAGCTTCCGCAACAACCGCCTCATCCCCAACGCCATCGAGCCGCGCGCCGCCAACGCGAGCTACAGCCCGGCGGACGAGAACTACACGCTCTACGTCTCCAACCAGAACCCGCATGTCGAGCGCCTCTTGATGTGCGCCTTCGTGCTCGGCATTCCCGAGCACCGGCTGCGCGTCGTGGCGCCCGACGTCGGCGGCGGCTTCGGCTCCAAGATCTTCCTGTATGCCGAGGAGACGGCACTGGTCTGGGCCAGCAAGCAGCTGGGCCGGCCGATCAAGTGGACGGCTGAGCGCAGCGAGAGCTTCCTCAGTGACGCCCACGGCCGCGACCATGTGACGACGGCCGAGCTGGCCACCGACAAGGACGGCCGCTTCCTGGCCATGCGCGTGGCCACGACGGCCAACCTCGGCGCCTATCTGTCCACCTTCGCCTCCTGCGTGCCGACCATCCTGTACGCGACGCTGCTGGCCGGCCAGTACAAGACGCCCAGGATCTACGCCGAGGTGACCGGCGTGTTCACCAACACGGCGCCGGTGGACGCCTACCGCGGCGCCGGCCGGCCCGAGGCGACCTATGTCGTCGAGCGCCTGGTCGAGACGGCCGCGCACGAGCTCGGCATCGCCCCTGCCGAGATCCGCCGCCGCAACTTCATCAAGGAGTTTCCGTACGCAACACCGGTGGGCCTGACCTATGACACCGGCGACTACGACGCGACGCTGACGCAAGTCGAGCAGCTCGCCGACGTGGCCGGCTACGCGGCGCGCAAGGCGGTCAGCGAGGCCAAAGGGCTCAAGCGCGGCATCGGCTACTCGACCTATATCGAAGCCTGCGGCCTGGCGCCGAGCAACGTCGCCGGCGCCCTGGGCGCCCGCGCCGGCCTGTTCGAGGCCGGCGAGGTGCGCGTGCACCCGACCGGCAAGGTGACCGTCTTCACCGGCAGCCATTCCCATGGCCAGGGCCACGAGACGACCTTTGCCCAGGTCGTCGCCGACCGCCTCGGCATTCCGCTGGAGGATGTGGACATCCAGCACGGCGACACCGGCAAGGTGCTGTTCGGCATGGGCACCTATGGCAGCCGCTCGCTGGCCGTCGGAGGCTCGGCCATCATCAAGGCGCTGGACAAGGTCATCGCCAAGGGCAAGAAGATCGCCGCCCATCTGCTGGAAGCCGGCGAAGGCGACATCGAGTTCAAGGACGGCGAATACCGCATCGCCGGCACCGACCGCGTCATCCCCTTCGCGCAGGTGTCGTTGACGGCCTATGTGCCGCACAACTACCCGCTGGACAAGCTCGAGCCCGGCCTCAACGAGAACGCCTTCTACGACCCCAGCAACTTCACCTACCCGGCCGGCAGCTATGTCTGCGAGGTCGAGGTGGACCCGGCCACCGGCGTCGTGCGCATCGACCGCTTCAGCGCGGTGGACGACTTCGGCAACATCGTCAATCCGATGATCGTCGAGGGCCAGGTGCATGGCGGCCTGGCGCAGGGCATCGGCCAGGCGTTGCTGGAGCATGGCGTGTATGACGCCGAAAGCGGCCAGCTGCTGACCGGCAGCTATATGGACTACGCGATGCCACGTGCCGACGACCTGCCCAGCTTCCGGGTGCAGACGGCCAAGGGCACGCCCTGCACGCACAACCCGCTGGGTGTGAAGGGCTGCGGCGAGGCCGGCGCCATCGGCTCGCCGGCCGCAGTCATGAACGCGGTCTGCGACGCCATCGGCGTCAAGGACCTGGCCATGCCGGCAACGCCCTGCACGGTCTGGACGGCGATGCAATCGGCCAAGGCCTGAGGAGACGACCGCCATGAACTACCAAGCCGCATCCTCCCTTGCCGCCGCCCGCCTCGGCGCGGATGACAAATTCCTGGCCGGTGGCCAGTCCCTGCTCGGTGCCATCAAGCTCGGCCTGGCCGCGCCCAGCGGCCTGGTCGACGTGAGACGACTGCCCGACCTGCAGGGCATCACGGTCGATGGCAAGAGCGTGCGCATCGGCGCCGCCACGACGCACGCCATGGTGGCCGCGTCGGCCGACGTGCGGCGCGCCATTCCTGCCCTGGCCGACCTGGCCGGCCGCATCGGCGACCACCAGGTGCGCAACGTCGGCACGCTGGGCGGCAGCCTGGCCAACAACGACCCCGCGGCCTGCTACCCGGCGGCGACGCTAGGCTTGGGGGCAACCATCCACACCAGCAGCCGCCAGATCGCCGCCGACGACTTCTTCCAGGGCCTGTTCACGACGGCCCTGCAGGACGGCGAGCTGATCACCGCCGTCAGCTTCCCGATTCCGAAAGCGGCCGCCTGGCAGAAGTTCAAGCAGCCGGCCTCACGCTTCTCGCTGGTGGGCGTGTTCGTGGCGCGCCTGGACGCCGGCGTGCGCGTGGCTGTCACGGGTGCCGGGCCGGGCGTTTTCCGCTGCAGCGAGCTGGAGGCCGCGTTGACGAGGGACTGGAGCCCGGCGGCGGCGCGGGCGGTCAAGGTCAGCGCGGATGGCCTGAACAGCGACCTGCATGGCACGGCGGCCTACCGAGCGGCGCTGATTCCGGAACTGGCAGCGCGGGCTGTCGCGGCTGTCTGATCACGTATCGCGGCGGCTGCCGCGATCGCTGTCGCGCTGCTTCCTGGCGGTCGGCTTGTCCTTGCGCTTGCGATCCGGCCCATCGCAGGCCTCGCAGCCATCACAGACATCACAGCCGTCGCCAGGTCCATCGCAGCCGAGGTCGCAGTCACCGCGTTGCGCCGCCAGCGGCCGTGGCCCAGCAGGATGGAAATGCCGGTGCACCTCGCCACAGCGCCTCATCCGCTGGCGCAGCAGCACGCCGCCCGCCAGCAGCCCGTGGCGCCGGATGACCCGCGCGCCCAGCGCCGAGCAGCTCGCCCCACCGGTGTGGGCGCGCCAGGCGCAGCAAAAGCCCTTGTAGGGCGACATATAGCGCTGGTAGACGCCGATCGCGGCCAGGGCCAGCTCGCGCATCAGTCGGCGGGCCTTTCGCTCTCCTGAGCGGCCACCACCGCCTCGCGCCACAGCCTGGCCGGGATGAAGGTGCGCAGCTGCTCCATGGCCTTGTCGATCAGCGCCGGGTGCAGGCCGTGGTCGAGATGGGGCAGCAGGTCGGCCGTCACGTCGGCGCCGAGGTCGACCAGGGACTGGGCCGCGTCGACAAGGTGGCGGTAGTTGAAGCGCTCGTCGGCCAGGCCGTGCAGCAGGTGGATGCAGACATCCTGTGGCGCATGCTCGGGCCGGGCCAGATAGCCGCCGGCAAAGGCCAGCACGCGACCCACCAGCTCAGGCTCGGCCTGCACGGCTTCCAGGGCCAGCAGCGCGCCGTCGCCGACGCCGGCCAGGGCCACGCGCTGCCAGGGCAGGTCGAGCTTGCGGGCTTGCGTGCGCAGGCGGTCGATCAGCTGCGGCAGGGCCGCATTGACGCCATCGGCTGTGGGCTGGTCGCCCGGCCACCAGCGGCAACGGCCTTCGGCATCGCGCAAGGGCGGGTGCAGGTTCAGCGTGACGGCGCGCGGGTATTGCGCATGCAGGGCGGCGGCCAGCGGCGCCAGCGTGTCGGGGCCGTCGGGCGCTATGCCACTGTCGGTCAGCAGGGCGAACAGCAGGTCGGGCGCTGTTTCATCTTGGGGAGAACTCATGCCGGTATTTTCGGTCTTGGCCGCTATCCTGGGCTGCTGTTTTGATGTTTCGCCCCACCCGGGCTTGCCTCGATGGAACTGAAAGTAAATGGCCAGGTCGCGACGCTGCCGGACATCGCCAGCGACCCGGCGATGCCGCTGCTGTGGGCCTTGCGCGATGGCCTGAGCCTGACCGGCACCAAATTCGGCTGCGGCATCGCGGCCTGTGGCGCCTGCACGGTGCATGTCGACGGCCAGGCGACGCGCTCCTGCGTGACGCCGTTGGGCGCCGTGGCCGGCAAGGCCATCACGACCATCGAGGGGCTGGGCAGCAAGGACCACCCGCATGCGCTGCAGCTCGCCTGGCTGGCCGAGCAGGTGCCGCAGTGTGGCTATTGCCAGAGCGGCATGCTGATGGCCGCCGCGGCCCTGCTGGCGAAGAACAAGAACCCGAGCGACGCCGACATCGACGCGGCGATGACCAACCTCTGCCGCTGCGGCACCTACCCGCGCGTGCGGGCCGCCATCAAACAGGCTTCCAAGGGGCTGAAGAAGTGAAGCGGCGCACGCTGCTTTTGACCGGCGCCGGTGCGCTCGGCGCCCTCATCGTCGGCTGGGGCCTGATGCCGCCGCGCTCGCGCCTGGGCAACTCGCACACGCTGCCGCCGGTCGACGGCGAGGTGGGCCTGAACGGCTGGATCAAGATCGCCGCCGACGGCACGGTGCTGCTGGCCATGAACCGCAGCGAGATGGGCCAGGGCGTGCACACGGGGTTGGCCCAACTGGTGGCCGAGGAGCTGGACGTGGCGCTGCATACGGTGCGGCTGACCGAGGCCGGCCATGACGCCATCTACGGCAATGTCGCCGCCTCCCTGGGCAATATGCCCTTCGGCCCGCGCGACGCGACGCGCCGCGCCTTCAAGTTCTCGTCCTGGGTCACGGCCAAGGTGGCGCGCGAGCTGGGGCTGAACCTGACCGGGGGCTCGTCGACCACCGCCGATGCCTGGGATGCGCTGCGCCTGGCCGCTGCCACGGCGCGTGCGCAGCTGTTGGGCGCCGCGGCGCTGAAGCACAAGCTGCCGGTGACGGAGCTGTCGGTCAAGGCCGGCGTCATCCACCACGCCAGCGGCGCGCTGAGCCATTACGGCGCCCTCGCCGCCCAGGCCGCGCTGACGCCGCCGGGCGACGTCGTGTTGAAGCCGCGCAGCCAGTGGACGCAGATCGGCCAGGCCCTGCCGCGCCTGGACCTGGCTGCCAAGGTCGACGGCAGCGCGCGCTACGGCCTGGACGTTCGCGAGCACGGCCAGGTCTTTGCCGCCATCCGCCACTGCCCCATGCTGGGCGGCGGCCTGGGGCCGGCCAATGTCGACGCCGTGCGCGCGCGGCCCGGCGTGCTGCGCGTGGTGGCCCTCGGCCCCCTCGCCGGCTCGACCGCCGCCTATGCCGTCGTCGCCCGAACCACCTGGCATGCCCTCGACGCCGCCAGGGCGCTGGAGGTGCAGTGGCAGGCGCCACCCAACGGCAAGCCGGAATCCAAGGCCATCCTCGCGTCGCTGCAGAGCGAGGCGCGCCGCGCCCACGTGGCCGGCGAGGGCTTCGCCTTCCTGGATCAGGGTGACGCGAAAGCCGCGCTGGCGGGTGCCGCGACCAGGCTGGAGGCTGTCTACAGCGCGCCTCATCTCGCTCACGTCACGATGGAGCCGATGAACTGCACGGTGCAGGTGCTGGACGGCCATGTCACCGTGTGGGCGCCGACCCAGGTGCCGGGCTTTGCACGCGACGTCGCCGCGCGCGTGGCCGGTGTGGCGCCCGAAGCCGTGACCGTGCACGTGACCTATCTCGGCGGCGGCTTCGGCCGGCGCCTGGACGTGGACTTCATCGCCCAGGCCGTGCGCATCGCGCTGGAGATGGGCGGGCTGCCGGTGCAGCTCGTCTGGTCGCGCGAGGAGGACATGACGCATGACTTCTACCGCCCCGCCGAGGTGGCGGTGCTGCAGGGCGGGCTGGACGCCGCGGGCAAGCCGGTGGCGCTGGCCATCACGAACGCGGCCGACGCCATGCTGCCGCGCTGGGTCGAGCGCGTCGCACCGGGCCTGGCGCCGACGTTGGACGTGCTCAACCGCAACGCCTTCCCCGACGGCCGCGCGCCGGCCGCCCTCTTCAAGCGCGGTGATGCGCCGGACAAGACGGCGTCCGAAGGCCTTTTCGACCTGGCCTATGCCATCCCGAACGCGCGCGTCGCCCACCAGGCCATGCGCAGCGGCGTGCCGGTCGGCATGTGGCGTGCGGTGGGGCACTCCCACCATGCCTTCTTCAAGGAGGGCTTCATCGACGAGCTGGCCCATGCGGCCAAGGCCGACCCGGTGACCTTCCGGCTTGCACTGCTGGAGGGCCTGCCGCGCCACCAGGCGGTGCTGAAACGCGCCGCCGAGGCGGCCGGCTGGGGCCAGCCGCTGCCCGCAGGTGTCGCTCGTGGCGTGGCCGTGCACGAAAGCTTTGGCAGCGTCGTGGCGCAGGTCATCGAAGTGACGAAACAGGACGGCAAGCCGCGCGTGAAGCGCGTCGTCTGCGCCATCGACTGCGGCACCGTCGTCAACCCCGGCATCGTCGTGCGCCAGATGGAGAGCTGCATCGTCTTCGGCCTGACGGCCGCGCTGTGGGGGCGCATCGACATCGTGGGCGGCGAGGTGCAGCAGAAGAGCTTCCCCGATCACCCCCTGATGACGCTGGCGCAATGCCCCGTCATCGAGACTCATCTCATGCCGAGCGAGGGCCCACCCACGGGCGTGGGTGAACCGGGCCTGCCGCCGGTGGCGCCGGCACTGGCCAATGCCTGGTTCGCGCTGACGGGCGAGCGGCGACGCAGCCTGCCATTGGCCGGCTGACTGCCCCCACGTCGCAGGCGCGAGCAAACCGCATCGTCATGCGTTGCCTATTGACCACGTTTACATCCTCGCGACGTCCATAGCGCGAGTGGGGTCGATTCAAGTGATCGACCCGATCCGAGGATCGTTTGCCCCCCTTTATCAGAGGCGCCCCAGATTCGCGTTCTGACTCGCAAAGAACGGGAAATGGCGTACAGCCTTGTCAAGGGGGCATACCTGACTTTGTCCACGGCGAAGGCCGGCAGCAGACTGCGATGACGTATTTCACCTGCCTTAACTGCCATGAAATCCTCCGGACACATTCCAAAGCTCGCCATCACGCTCACCGCACTGGCGGCTCAGGCCCTCTGTGTGCAGGCCATTGCGCAGACGCAAGCCGCCCAGCTTGAGCGCGTCGAAGTCACCGGTACCAACATCAAGCGCATTTCGCGCGAGACCGAATCGCCCATCGACGTCATCACGGCCAAGGACATCCAGGCCAGCGGCGCCCGCACGGCGCTGGAAGTGATGAAGTTGATCCCGGCGATCGGCAACGACGGCTACAACGACACGGCCACGCAGAACGGCTTCTCTCGCGGCGTCGCAACGGTTTCGCTGCGCAACCAGACCGCCACGTCCACGCTGGTGCTGATCAACGGTCGCCGCATGACGCCGTCGGCCTACGCCAATCCGAACAACGGCACGACCACGCTGTACGACCTGAACTCGATCCCGGTGTCGGCGATCGACCGCATCGAAGTGCTGAAGGACGGCGCGTCCGCCGTCTATGGCTCTGACGCGATGGCCGGCGTGATCAACTTCATCACGCGCAAGGACTACCAAGGCTTCCAGGTCAAAGTCCTGGCCGCAGCCAACGATGCCGGCGAATACAAGCGCCAGACCGTCAGCGCCACGGCCGGTTTCGGCGATTTCGCAACCACGGGCTACAACGTCTTCGTAGGCATCGACTTCACCCACAAGGGCCGCAGCATGGTCGGCGACTCGACCGACGAAGATATCCAGGCGGCCGACTACCGTGCCATCAACCTGCGCCGCAACCCCTACGGCAGCTTCCTCTACAACAACCAGCCCTGGTTCATCAAGGAAAATGGCGCTACCGGCTCGCGCAGCTTCCCGCAGACCGCCGCAGTGCCTGCGACCAACACGGTCAACAACTCGTCCTGTTCGGACGCCGAGAAGATCGTTGGCGAAACCGCTCGCTACAACATCACGACCAACCACCTGCTCGGCCGCACCTTCTGCAACTACAACCTCGACCAGTTCGCCGAGATGCAGAGCCCGGGTGATGATCTGAACCTGCTGGGGCGCGGCACCGCCAAGCTCGGCGGGACCGTGGAAGGCTTCGCCGAGTTCATGTACAGCCGCAGCAAGCGCCAGTACCTCGGCGCGCCGCGCACCATCAACGGCCTGAGCCCGTCCAACAACTTCAACGGCACCGGCTTGGCCGCGAGCTTCCAGCCTATCCTGGAAGTCGGCCACCCCGACAACCCATTCCCAACTGCCCGCGCTGCTGTGCAGTTGCGCTTCCCCAGCGCCCCGGGCGGCTTCGATCTGACAAACACCGGCACGCGTGCGCTGGCCGGCGTGCGTGGCACCGTCGGTGCCGACATCGATTGGGAATCCGGCCTGCTGTGGAACAAATCGGACCGCGACGAGTACTACTACGGCTTCCTGCGCCTGCCGGTGCTGCGCCAGATGCTGGGCACCGCCTTTGGCGGCACGAACCGCTCGCTGGCCTCGATCGCGGCTGACCCGGACCTGTCGCGCCCGCTGCTCAACAGCGGCTCGGCCGAAGTGCTGCAATGGGATGCCAAGGCCAGCACCACGTTCGGCAAGCTGCCTGGCGGTGCCATCGGCCTGGCAGGCGGTATCGAGATTCGCCGCGAAGCCATCGATATCAAGCCGGATCCCGAGAACGCCGCCGGCAACGTCCTGGGCCTGGCTAACACGGCCGTGAAGGGCTCCCGCGTCGTCAAGTCGGCCTTCGTCGAAGTCGTCGCCCCGGTGCTCAAGGGCCTGGAGTTGAACCTCGCCGGGCGCGTCGACAAGTACCCGACGCTGAAGACCAACTTTGTGCCGAAGTTTGGTGTCAAGTGGCAGGCGCTGGACACGCTGGCCTTCCGCAGCAGCTATTCCGAAGGCTTCCGCGCCCCGTCGGTGTCGCAGGTGAGCCCTGGCGGTGCCCAGTTCTTCCTGAACAACCTGCGTGACCCGGTCCGCTGCAACACCGAAGCCACACCGCCTGTGCCGAAGCCGGGCGCCGAAACCGCCGACTGCGCCAAGAGCGTGGCCGGCCTGGGCGGCGGCAACCCGACCCTGAAGCCCGAGAACTCGTACAACACCTCGGCGGGCCTGATCTTCAGCCCGACCACCGGCGTGGACCTCGTGCTCGGTTATTGGAAGATCCGCAAGAACAACGAAGTGGCCCTGACCGACGGCCAGTCCGTGATCGATCATCCGGAGGCCTATCCGCCCGGCACGGTGGTTCGTGACACCAACCCGAACCTGCTGCTGAACGGCGTGGCCGGCACCGGCCCGCTGCTGACCGTGTCCACGCCCTGGGTCAACCAGGGCACGACGATGACCTCGGGTATCGACTTCGAGGCCCGAGTGGCGGCCACCGTGATGGACGGCGTACGCTGGACCAACTCGCTGAATGGCCAGTACACGCTGAAATACGAGCGCATCGAGCACCCCGGGTACGCCAAGAACAATCTGGTGGGCACCCGCGGTGGTCTTGCCGACTGGTCGACTTCGGCGCCCGACGTGCCACGCTTGAAGATGCGCTTTACGTCAGCGTTCGAAAGTGGCTCGCACACGCTGAGCGGCGCGATGAACTACGTCAGCGGCCTGTCCTTCATCCGCCAGATGGACGGCACCAACATCCCGGCCGCCGGCAACACGCCCGCTGTCGTGCCGCTGTACTACTCGGGCACGACCTGCCATTACGGTGGCGCGTTGAACGACCAGAACCTGTTCAGCCGCGCCGTGCTGGGTGTCGCACCCACCGCAACCAACGGCCGCGACCTCTACATCAACCGCTACCCGAGCTGCTCGATGTCCAAGTGGATCACTTTCGATGTGGGCTACACGTACCGGGGCTTCAAGGATCTGACGCTGAGCCTGAACATCCAGAACTTCACCGACGAGAAGGCTCCTTACGATCCCATCGGCGCGACGGGGTCGCAGCTGGGCTACAACACCGGCCTGCACAACCCGTACGGCCGCTACTTCACGGTGTCGGCAAACTACAAGTTCTGGTGATCCAGACGCTGCTTCGCAGCAAGCACGAAGGGCACCGCGAGGTGCCCTTTCTTTTTTGGCAAAGCCACCAACGCGGGCGCGGCTTCCCATGACATACCGCCCCCTGTTTGCGGGTGTCGCCTCAGCTGACAGTGACGTCCCTCGCTGCATGCGGGCGTCGTTGTCGGCCCAGGGGAAAAGGGCTATGGCGCGAAGTTTGCAAGTCCTTGATCATTTATTCGTCGGGACCTGCATCATGAAAGCTCTTCGGCATTTCCTCGCCACTGCTCTCGTCGCAGGCACCGCGCTTGCCCAGGCCAATCCGGTCTACTGGACCGACTGGCAGAGCAACAATCCCAACGCCGCCGGCTTCCAGGGCAATGGCGTCATCACGACGACCACCTCGACGGTCAATGTGACCTACACCAACCGCCAGGGCATCGGCTTCTACGACACCGGCAGCGGCTTCGACTACTGGGCCGCCGGCAACCCCTACACCAGCAGCGTCGTCGACAACCGCCCCACGGGCTCGGACCAGATCGCACTGGCCTACGCCGGCTCCCAGACCCTGCATTTCTCGCAGGCCGTCGCCAACCCGGTGTTCGCCTTCATCAGCCTGAACGGCAACGGCTACGGCTTCGACCAGGACTTCGACATCCTCAGCGTCGGCTGCGGCTACTGGGGCTGCGGCAATGTGACCAAGAACGTCATCGACCATGGCGGCGGCGTGTTCGAGTACCAGCTCATCGGCACGGGCGAACCCCATGGCGCCATCCGCTTCAAGGGCAGCTTCGACACCGTCACCTGGAACAGTTTGACCAACGAGTTCTGGAACGGCTTCACGGTCGGCGTGCAGGGCACGGCGGTCGAAGTCTTCGGCGTGCCCGAGCCCACGGGCCTGGCGCTGACTGGCCTGGCACTGGCGCTGGCAGCCGGCGCGCGCCGCCGCCGCAGCTGAAGCGCCCGAAACCCGGAAATCGGCGGTCCACGGGGCCGCCGTTTGCATTTCCGGGCCGCCTGGAAACCCCCTCGGCTGGACAGCGAAACCCTAATTGCGGCCGCAAATTCAACACGGCCCCAAATCTTTCCAACCAGTAATGAATCGGATCCGACGCGGATATTCCCGCGCGCCCGAATCGCCCCGTTTCCGTCACCAAGCTGACGAATGTAAAGGTTTCCATTGACAGTTTCCGGACGGCAGTCCCGATCGCGCTGACGCGGGCGCCACGCATCGCCTTGCTGCGCTTCTGCCCAACCCAAGTGTTGGACTGCTGCAACGGCACGGTCAAGAACTGGTTAAGCGACGGACTTGTTAAATCAGTGATGACCCTAGGTCGGCGCCCTGACCCCAGCCCGAAGGGGGTCGTATCCCTAACATGAAGTTTCGAGCCTGATGGCCGCGCCGCCCCACCCGGGTGGGGCTGGGCTCGAAACACCCCTTTGACGGACCATTTATGCCCACGCCTTTCTCCCATTTCAAACCTGCCCGCAAACCCATTGCGCTCGCAGTCCTTGGTTTGATCCTGGCGCAGCACGCTGCTGCGCAACAAACCCCGGCCGACGACAACAAGTCGACTCCCGCTGCAGAAACTGCCGCTCAGAAAACTGAGCCGCAAAAGCTGGAAACGGTCTTCGTCACTTCCGGCTCCCGCATCAAGCGCGACAACTACAGCACCGCAGCCCCGCTGCTGGTCGTGAAGTCCGAAGACGCCGCACTGGCCGGCTACAGCTCCACCACCCAGATCCTGCAGGGCACGGCCGTCACCGGCGGCCAGGGCCAGGTCAACAATGCCTTCGGTGGCTACGTCACCGACGGCGGCCCGGGCGCCAACACCATCGGCCTGCGCGGCTTCGCCCCGACGCGTTCGCTGGTGCTGCTGAACGGCCGCCGCATGTCGCCTTCGGGCACGCGCGGCTCCGTCGGTGCCGCCGACCTGAACACGCTGCCCAACTCCATCGTCGACCGCATCGAAGTGCTGAAGGACGGCGCATCGTCCATCTACGGCTCCGACGCCGTGGCCGGTGTGATCAACATCATCACCAAGAAGGACCTGACCTCCATCACCGTGGATGGCTCGATGTCCCGCACGGTGGACGGCGGTGCCAACACCTACAACTTCTCCGTTGCCGGTGGCCTGGTGACGGACCGCACGCGCTTCCTGGCCTCGTACAACTACAACGAGCTGAGCAGCATGACGCTGGCCCAGCGTGACTGGACCACCTGCAATACCGACTACCGCCGCACCAGCGTCAACGGCGTGGTGGGCGAGTGGGGCAGCAGCGACACCATCGACCCGCTGACGGGCAAGGCCAAGTGCTACCCCATCACGGGCACGGGCTCCAACGGCGTCACCATCAACACCATCGGCACCAACACCATGACCGGTGTCGGCGCCGTCAACGCGACGGGCACGAGCTTCAACCGCTGGCGTCCGAACTCGGCCGTCACGACGGGCCTGGTGGGCTTCGAAGGCGTGGGCGGTGGCCAGACCACCAACACCAATATCCGCGACACCTTCGATCCGCGCACGCTGAACCGCACGCTGATCTCGCCGGTGCGCAACCACAACCTCTACGCACAGGGCGGCGTCGACCTGCAGGCCCTGGGTGATGCCGAGCTGTACTACGAAGTGCTGCTGAACCGCCGCGAGTCCTCGCAGGTCGGCTATCGCCAGCTGTCGCTGGACTACATCAAGGGCAGCCCCCTGATCCCGTCCAACCTGGCCTCCAGCACCTTCTCGGGCCCGGTCAACACCAGCAACGGCCAGAACGTCGGCGTGCGCGCCTTCATCGGCTTCGGCAACGACAGCAGCAGCCAGAACGTGGACTTCGTGCGCACGGCCGTCGGCCTGCGCGGCGCCATCCCGGCCATCAACTGGGACTACGACGCGTCGTGGACCCACGCCGAAAGCCGTGGCAGCTACAACCAGCAATCCTTCCTGACCGACCGTCTGGCCAACAGCCTGAACGTGGTCGCCAGCGGCAGCGGCTTCGCCTGCGCGAATGGCGCCGCCGGTTGCGTGGCCGCGCCCAAGCTGACCTCCGCCGTCATCGGCGGCCAGCTGCCGCAGGCCTGGGTCGACTACGTCTGGCAGAACGTCACGGGCCTGACCAAGTACAAGGAAGACGTCGTGACCGCCTCGGTCACGGGTTCGCTGTTCAAGCTGCCCTACGGTGAAGTGAAGGCCGCCTTCGGCGCCGAGTTCCGCAGCAACAAGATCGACGACACGCCGTCGCTCGATTCGCAGAACAACAACCTGTACAACCTGACCTCGTCCACGCCGACGCGCGGTAGCGACAAGGCCACGGACTTCTTCGGCGAGCTGGAAATCCCGGTGCTGAAGAACGTGCCCCTGGCCAAGGAACTGACGCTGAACGCCTCGACGCGTTACGCCGACTACAAATCCTATGGCTCGGACTCGACGTACAAGTTCGGCGCCGTCTGGGCTCCCGCCAGCTGGATCTCGCTGCGTGGCACCAACGGCACCTCCTACCGCGCCCCGGCGCTGTATGAGCAGTTCCTTGGCGCCACCACCGGCTTCCTGAGCAGCGCCGGTGACCCCTGCAACAGCTGGGACGATCCGGCCAAGGCCGGCACGCCCCGCGCCAAGAACTGCGCCGCCGAAGGCCTGCCCGCGGGCTACCAGGCCACGTCCAGCATCACCGTCGTCAACTCCGGCGGCCGCGCTGCCGGCCTGAAGGCCGAGACGTCCAAGAACGCCTCCTGGGGCATCGTGCTGCAGCCCACCCTGCCGACCGGCATGGGCTCGCTGTCGCTGGCCGTCGACCGCTTCGACCTGAAGGTGGACAACGGCGTGTCGCGCGCCGGCACGGGCGCCATCCTGCAGCGCTGCTACGACGATCCGCAGTTCCGCCAGGGTGGCGGCTTCTGCCGTCTGGTCAACGCTCGCAACCCCACCTCCAACGCACTGACGGTGAACGACAGCTATGTGAACCTGGCCACGGACATCGTCCGCGGCTTCGATTACACGGCCCAGTACACCAACGAGATCGGCACCGGCAAGCTGAAGGTGGACCTGTCGCTGACGCAGTACAAGTCGCAGGCCAGCAAGCTGTTCGCCGAAGACGCGCTGGATGACACCAACGGCAACGTCGGCACGCCGAAGTGGTCGGGTCAGCTGGACGTCAAGTACACGCTGAAGAACTGGAGCGTCTTCTACGGCCTGGAGTGGATCGACAAGACGTCGAGCTACGCCTACTACGAGGAAGATCCGGCGACCAGCCGCTTCAAGCTGAACACGCCGGCCTACTTCCTGCACTCGATGTCGCTGACCTACAGCGACACCGTGAGCAAGTGGAAGGCCACCGTCGGCGTGCGCAACCTGATGGACAAGAAGCCCCCGACGATTTCCTCGGGCGTCTACAACCTCGTGGGCAACGCACCGCTGTACAGCGGCTATGACTACATGGGCCGCCGCGTCTTCGTGAACGTCTCGAAGACCTTCTGATCGATCTGACGGTCTGATGCCCTGGCAACTGCGGTTGCCAGGGCTTTTCTTTAGGTGCCACACCCATGAAAACCTGCTTGAACAAGATGGGCCGGCTGCTTGCGATCGCAGCCGCCGTCGCCCTGTCCCAGCCGGCCCTGGCCGCCGATGCGCCGCCCCCGATCCGTGTCCCCAGCGTCGAGACGCTGGCGCAGTTCCCGGGCATGACGGGCTTCCGCATCTCGCCCGACGGCAAGCACATGATTGCCGTCCAGAGCCAGGGCGACAACCGCAGCATCCTGGTCTGGAAGCTGGCCGACCTCGCGGCCAAGCCGACCGTGATCGGCGCCAAGAACATGCAGATCAGCAGCGCCTCGTTCCTGAAGAACGACATGCTGCAGGTCACGATGACGCAGCCCTACGACTGGCGTGGGGACGAGATCACCAAGACCTTCATCTCCAAGCTGTTGTTCACCGACCTCGAGGGCAAGAACTGGATCGAGCCGACGGTGTCGGGCGACGTGCCCCGCTCCGAGGCTGCCAAGAAGGTCGCCGCGCTGGCCAACCCGACGGTGCTCAACCGGCTGCTGTCCGACCCCGACAACATCATCATCCAAAGCGGCTCGCGCACCGAAGGCCGCGACATCTACCGCTACAACCTGCGCACGGCCAAGACCTCGCGCATCATGCGGCTCGGCGAGACCGACAACACCGTGCGCGTGAACGACGCCGGGCAAGCCTGGGAAAAGTCGCGCGCGGGCATCGACGGCGATGGCGCGTTCATCGCCATTGACCTGCGGGGCGCGGATGGCGAATGGGTCGAGCACTTCCGCAGCTACGTCAAGAACCGCGACGTCGTGGACGTCGTCGCCCCCGGGGGAAAGCCCGGGACGGCCGTCATCCGCAGCAACGTGGGGCGTGAGTTCACCGGGCTGTACGAGTACGACATCGCGACCCGCAAGATCGGCGCTACGCTGTTCGAGCACAAGTATTTCGACGCCACCGGCGTGCGCAGTGCCCGCGACGACGGCGCACCGGGCCCGGATGGCTTCGAGGGCTTCGCCTACGACGGCTATCTGGGCGGCGACGATCACTGGGAAAACCCCGGATTCGACGCGGCCGTACGCGGCGTCACGCAGGCGCTGGGCATCAAGCAGGTCAGTCAAGAGCTGACGAACGTGGCCAGCGGCGAACGCGCGACGATCAAGGCTTCCGACGGCGTGCAGGTGCGCTTGGTATCCCACGTCGGCGGCGCCTATCTGATCCGCGTCAGCGGCCTGACCTACCCCACCGAGCACTATCTGCTGCGCGGCCAGAGCATCCAGTTGCTGGCCAAGGAGTACCCCGAGGTCGACAAGCGTGCGCTGGGCACGGCTCGCTTCGTCTACTACAAGGCCCGTGACGGCCTCAACATCCCGGCCTACCTGACGGTGCCCAATCCGCAGCTGTGCGGCCCGGGCCCATACGCCACCGTCATCCATCCGCACGGCGGCCCATGGGCGCGTGACACGATGGACTACGACCGCTCGGGCTGGGTGCCGCTGTTGGTGTCGCAGTGCCGCGTCGTGCTACAGCCGCAGTTCCGCGGCTCGGCGGGCTGGGGCCGCACGCTCTGGTACGCCGGCGACCGCGAGTGGGGCCAGAAGATGCAGGACGACAAGGACGACGGCGCCAAGTGGCTGGTCAGCGAGAAGCTGGCCGACCCCAAGCGCATCGCCATGTTCGGCTTCTCCTATGGCGGCTACTCGGCGTTTGCCGCTGCGGTGCGGCCCAACGGCCTGTACAAATGCGCCATCGCCGGTGCCGGCGTGTCCGACATCGAGCGCATCGGCGCGCGCCTGTTCACCAACCCCTTCTTCCAGTCGGCCCAGGAGCCCACCATGCGTGGCCTGAATCCGCTCGCGAAGGCCGACAAGATCGAGATTCCGATCATGGTCTACCACGGCGACCGGGACCAGACCGTGCCGCTGATCCAGTCGGAACTCTTCGTCGACAAGGCCAAGGCCGCCGGCAAGCCCGTGGAATATCACGTGCTGCAGGACTACGCCCACGGCCCGGCCTGGACGCGCAAGACCAATGCCGATCAGCTGAACCTGATCAGCAGCTATCTGGCAACGGGCTGCGGCAAGGGCGGCCTCTGATAGCCTGACCCGCGTGCCAAGAAAAAACGGCGGCCCGAGGGCCGCCGTTTCCGTTGCGGCCTGGCTTACAGGCAGCAGGCCATCAGTTGCTGCATGCAGCAGGCCAGGTCGCCGCAACAGTTCTTGGCGGCGAAGGCGACGGCCGAGGCCGACAGCAGGGCGACCGCAGCAGCGGCGCGGATCAGTTTCGTTTTCATGGATGTCCTTTGAAGTTGGATGACCGAAGTGAAGACGCCCGCGCCTAGTCGGGCGGCGTCCAGATCTCGTCAATCCAATCGGCAAAGGCCACGATCAGCGCCACCGGGCCAAGGCAGGCCGGGGCGGTGGTGAACTGCACCGGCTCGAGCGCGGGCAGTGCCGCAGGGCTGCTGGCGCACAGCGCGCAGACGGCGACGCAGGCCGGCATCGCATCGCAGCCGCCCTGCTCGCAGCAGGGCTGGCTGGCGCGCGCCAGCGGCACCAGGGCCAGGCCGGCGAGCAGCATCAGCACGAGGGCGAAGCGGCGCAGCATGGGTGGACTCTAGCGCCGCAGCCTCAGACCTTCATGGAGAAGGGGTTGAAGTTGGTGCCGCGGTCGTAATGGTCTTCGCCCTCGACGCGCTTCAGGAAAGCCACGACCTTGGCCGTCAGCGGGTACATGACGGCCTCCCAGATGGTCTTGAAAAGATATTGGGTGACGATGACGGCGAAGAGCTGGTCGTTGGGCCAGATGCCGTAGAAGGCGATCAGGAAGAAGACGCCGGTGTCGACGAGCTGGCCGACGACGGTGGAGCCGACGATGCGCGCCCACAGGAAGCGACCGGCCGTTGCGATCTTCATCTTGGCCAGCACGAAGCTGTTGGCAAAGCTGCCGCAGGCGAAGGCGATCATGGAGCCGGCCACGATGCGCCAGGTGTTGCCAAAGACGGCGTCCAGGTGCGGCTGGTAGGCCGCCATGAAGTCGTTCTGCGCCGGCGGCAGGTTGACGACGACGAAGGCCATGAAGGCCGAGAACACCAGCGCGCCGAAGCCGGCCCAGACAACGCGGCGGTCGCGCCCATAGCCGTAGACCTCGGTCAGGATGTCGCCAAAGATGTAGCTGATCGGAAAGAAGAACAGGTCGGCGCCGAAGGTGACCGTGCCGATGACCGGCAGCGTCAGCTGGGCCGCCTTGGCCGCGCCGATCAGGTTGGAGCACAGCAGCACGCAAACGAAGGCCGCCATGATCAAGTCGTAGTACTTGAAGCTGCGGGGCGCTGATGGGGTCATGGGGCTCCTCCTGTTGGAGCCGGCATTGTCAGCGCGCGCCGGTGAGGCGCAAGAGCGTCTGGTGCAGCTTGGGCGTGTCGATGGGCTTGGTCAGGAAGTCGTTCATGCCCGCCGCGAAGGCGTCGTCGCGCTCGGAGATCAGCGCCGCCGCCGTCAGCGCGACGATGGGCAGCTCCGACGCCTTGAAGTGCTTGCGCAGCTCGCGCGTCGCGTCATGCCCGCCCATGACGGGCATCTGCACGTCCATCAGCACGATGTCGAAGGGCTTGCCGACGCTGGCCGCGGCCAGCACGGCCTCGATGGCCTGGCGGCCGTCGCTGGCCTGGGCGACCTCCATGCCCCATTGCTCGAGCTGGGCCACGGCAATGAGCATGTTGACCGGGTGGTCTTCGGCGATCAGCACGCGCCGGCCGTGCAGGGCCTCGTGGGCCGCGCTCTGCGCGCGCGTCTCGCGCGGCTGGTGGGCCATGGGCGCCGGCGCGGCGGGCAGGGGCAATTCGGCCCAGAAGGCCGAGCCCTCGCCCGGTGCGCTGTTGACGCCGACCTCGCCGCCCATCAGCGTGGCGAGCTCGCGGCAGATGGACAGGCCCAGACCCGTGCCGCCGAAGCGCCGCGTCGTCGACTCGTCGGCCTGGGTGAAGGGCTGGAAGAGGCGGCCCTGCTGCTCGAGCGCGATGCCGGGGCCGGTGTCGCGCACCTCGACATGCACCCATTCGCCGGCGCTGCCGCGCGCGTTGGCGGGCAGGGCGCGCACGCTGACGGTGACGCCACCGGTCTCGGTGAACTTCAGCGCGTTGGTCAGGTAGTTGGACAGGATCTGGCGCGTGCGCAGCGGGTCGCCGAAGACCCAGCTCGGCAGGGCCGGGTCGATCTCGACGGCAAAGGTCAGGCCGCGCGCCTGCGCCAGCGTCAGATAGGCCAGGCGGATGGAGCCGAGCAGCTCGCGCAGCGAGAAGGGCTGGGTCTCCAGCGTCAGGCGGCCGGCCTCGATCTTGGACAGGTCGAGGATGTCGGAGATCAGGCCGGACAGGCTCTCGGCGCTGTCCATCATCTGGTTCAGGTAGTCGCGCCGCTGCTCCGGCGAGATGTCGGGCTGCTGGGCCAGCCGGCCGAGGCCGAGCAGGCCGTTGAGCGGCGTGCGGATCTCGTGGCTGGTGTTGGCCAGGAAGGCGCTCTTGGCGCGGCTGGCGGCCTGGGCCTCGTCCTTGGCGTGGGCGAGCTGGTCCTCGACGCGGCGGCGCTCGGTGACGTCCTCGATGATCCAGATGGTGCCGCCGCGGCTGGGGTGGGCGGTGTCGACCACCTGGGCCAGCAGGCGGGCCAGGAAGGTGGAGCCGTCGCGGCGGCGCATGGTGCGCTCGGCCTCGACCTGCTCGCCGTTGGCCAGGCGCGGCCCCAGGTCGCGGCCGACGGACTGCCAGTCTTCGACGCTGGGCCAGACGACGCTGCCATGCTGGCCGATCAAGGCGCCGCGCTCCCAGCCGAACATGGCCTCGACGCGCGGGTTGGCCAGCACGAACTGCTGGTCGCGCGTGAGGGCAATGCCGATGGACGCGTTCTCGAGGATGGCACCGTGCACGAGGCGGGTGCGTTCGCTCTCCGACACGTCGCGCGCATACAGCACGAGGTAGTTCTGCCCGTCCATCTCGAAGGGCGCGACCGACACCAGCATGGAGACGGCGCTGCCGTCCTTGCGGCGGAAGCTGATGGGCACATTGCTGGCGATGCCGTCACGGCGGATGGATTCGCGCACGGCCGTGCGGTCGGCCGCGTTGTGCCAGATGCCGATCTCCTCGGACGTGCGGCCCAGCACCTCGGTGCTGTTCCAGCCGGTCAGGGATTCGAAGGCCTTGTTGACCATCGCGTAGCGGCCGCTCTCGGCCTCGGTCAACGTGATGAGGTCGGGGCTGGTGGCGACGAGATGGGACAGCAGGCCTTCACTGCGGCGCAGCGCGTCCTGGGCCCGGCTCTGCTCGGTCTGGTCGGTGAAGAAGGTCAGCGTGGCCGGGCCGCTGGCCGTCTCGACCCGCACGCTGGTGGCCTGCACGAGGCGGCGGCGGCGCGACAGCGTGCGCAGCCGGTACTCGGCCATGGGCTGCATGGCGCCCGGGGCCATGCCTTCCAGGCGCGCGGCCTGCTGGCGGGCCGTCTCGTCGTCGCCCGGCTCGTAGTGGCTGAACAGGTCCTGGCCGATCATGCTGGAGCGCTGCGCATAGCCGAACATGGCCATGGCGGCGGGGTTGGCGTCGACGACGCGGCCCCAGCGGTGCAGCACCAGCGGGCTGGGCGAGCGGCGGAACAACTCGCGGTAGCGTGTCTCGGTGGCCTGCACGGTCTGCTCGGCGGCCACTTCGCCCGTCACGTCACGGCCCACGCCCCAGTAGCCGCGGAAATTGCCCTGCGCGTCGAAGCGCGGCTCGCCGCTGATCGAGACCCAGCGCGGGTTGCCGTCGACGCCGACGCGGCGCGCCACCATGCCGTGGAAGGGCCGGTGCGATTCGAGGTCGGCACGGTGGGCATCGAGCTCATCGTCGTTCAGCCCCATGCCGTCGAGTTCCCAGGGCGTCTTGCCGAGGCGGCAATTCAGGTCCAGGCCCGAGGCACCGGGTCTCTCCTCGGCGACATGGGTGAAGCGGAACTCGCGGTCCATCTCCCAGTACCAGTCCACCGCCATGCCGAGCAGGCCGCGAAAGCGCGCGGTGCGCTCGTCGGCCTCGGCAAGGGAGCGCTTGACCATCTTCAGCAGGCCCAGGCCCGCCACCAGGCCCGAGCCCAGCAGGCTGAACTGCACGATGGCCCGCAGCGCGAGGCTGGACGAGGCCATGGGATGGGTGGCCCAGCCCAGCGCCTCGCCAGCGCCCAGGCCGGCCAGGGCAAGCACCCCGAGAAGCGTCAACACGACGCCGGCGGACAGGCCCAGCAAGCCGGTCGCGAAGGCGACGACCAGGCTCATCAGCGGCAGGCTCAGCGACCACAGGCCGAGGTCGCGCGACACCGCGGCGGCCACCGGCAGGGCCAGCACCAGCGTCATCATGCCCAGTGCGATGAGAGGTTGCTCCTTGCGGCGCGGCGCGCGCGTCAGCACCGCCAGGCGCAGCAGGGCCAGCACCGCGATCAGCAGCGCCAGCGCCGCGGGCGGCCAGCCGTCCAGCCACTCACCGGGCTGGCGTGTGAACCACAGCAGGAAGGCCACCGGCACGAAGACCGGCCCGCAGGCCAGCAGGAAGACCCGCGAGGCCTGCCAGCGCATGCTGCTTTGCAAACGTTCCCGCTGCTCTTCGGCCGGTTCGGCGTGCCCGACGAGGCTGCTGAGTTCGTCGCCGGTCCGCCCCATGTTCAGGCGAGGGCTCTGCGGGTGGCTTCAGCGACGGCGCGGGCGCGCGCGGCGAAGTCGGCACCGCTGCTGGCGTAGAGGATGGCGCGCGAGGAGTTCACGGCCAGCGGCGCGCTGCGGCCGGCGGCCTGCACGACGGCGGCCGCATCGCCGCCCTGGGCGCCAATGCCGGGCACCAACAGGGGCAGCGTGGGCGCGAGCTCGCGCACGCGGGCGATCTCGCCGGGGTAGGTGGCACCGACGACGAGACCGAGCTGGCCGTTGCGGTTCCACTGCGTCTCGGCCAGATGGGCCAGGTGCTCGAACAGGCGCGGCTGGCCGGGCACGTCGGCCAGGCGCTGCATCTGCCAGTCGTCGCCGCCCTTGTTGGAGGTGCGGCACAGCAGGATGGCGCCCTTGCCCTCATAGGCGAGGTAGGGCTCGACGGAGTCGAAACCCATGAAGGGCGACAGCGTGACGGCGTCGGCCTGGTAGCGCACGAAGGCCTCGCGGGCGTACTGCTCGGCCGTGGAGCCGATGTCGCCGCGCTTGGCGTCGAGGATGACCGGCACGCCGGGCGCGACCTCGTGGATGTGTGAGATGAGGCGCTCGAGCTGAGCCTCCGCGCCGTGGGCGGCGAAGTAGGCGATCTGCGGCTTGAAGGCGCAGACGAGGTCCTTGGTGGCGTCGACGATGGCCGCGCAGAAATCGTAGAACTTCGACGCATCACCCGCCCAGGCACCCGGCAACCTGGACGGCTCCGGGTCGAGGCCGACACAGAGGCGCGATTGGGGAGTCAGGGCTTGGAGCTGGGCAACGAAGGTCATCAGTAAGCGGAGATGGGAATGGTGCGGGCGAGCACGAATTCTGCAAAAGCTTCGGCCGGCAGCGGCCGGCTGAACAGATAGCCCTGCACGGCCTGGCAGCCCTGGCGGCGCAGGAAGGCGAGCTGGCCCTCGGTCTCGACGCCTTCGGCCAGCGTCTGCAGGCCCAGGGCGCCGGCCATGCGGATGACGGCGTCGACGATGGCACGGTCTTCGGCGTCATCGGTCAGGTCGCGCACGAAGGACTGGTCGATCTTGAGCTTGCTGACGCGGAATTTCTTCAGATAGGACAGCGACGAATACCCGGTGCCGAAGTCGTCGATGGACAGATGCACGCCGCGGGCATGCAGCTCGTTCATGACGGTGATGGCGACGGCCGGGTTGTCCATGGCGGCGCCCTCGGTCAGCTCCAGCTCCAGGCGCTCGGCCGGCATGCCGACTTCATCGAGCACGCGACCGACGAGTTCGGGCAGGTCGTCATGGCGGAACTGCACGGCCGACAGATTGACGGCCATGGTCAGCTCGGGGAGGCCCGCGGCATCCCAGCGGCGCAACTGGCCCAGCGCCTCGCGCAGCACCCATTCGCCGATGGGCAGGATGAGGCCGGAGGTCTCGGCGACGGGAATGAATTCGGCCGGCGACACCCAGCCCAGCTCGGGATGGTTCCAGCGCAGCAGCGCCTCGGCGCCGACGATGTGGCTCTCGCCGCCAGCATCCAGCGCGAACTGCGGCTGGTAATGCAGGCTGAGCTGGTTGCGCTCCTGGGCGCGCCGCAATGCGTTCTCCAGCTGCAGCGTGCGGGCCGACTGGGCCTGCATCTCGCTCGTGAAGAAGCGGTAGGCGTTGCGGCCGTCCTTCTTGGCACGGTACATGGCCGCGTCGGCGCATTTGCACAGGGTGTCGAAATCGTCGCCGTCGGTCGGGAACATCGCGATGCCCATGGACGGCGTGACGGTCAGCTCCTGCTGGTCGACATGGAAGGGCGCACTGGCCAGCGCCATCAGCTTGGTGGCCAGGTGGGCCGCACCGGCGATGTCGGTCAGCGGCAGCACGAGGACGAATTCGTCGCCGCCCATGCGGGCCACGGTGTCCTGCTCGCGCACGGCGCCGCGCAGCCGGCCGGCCAGCTGGTTCAGCAGGCTGTCGCCGACGCGGTGGCCGAGGGAGTCGTTGACGTTCTTGAAGTGGTCCAGGTCGAGGAAGAGCACGGCCAGCGGCTCGTCGCCGCGGCGCGCGATGTCGATGGCCTGGCTGGCACGGTCGGCCAGCAGGTGGCGGTTGGGCAGGCCGGTCAAGCCGTCGAACAGCGCCAGGCGCTCGGCGCGGGCCTCGGCGGCCTGCTGCTCGGCCACCTTGAGCTCCAGCGCCGTGACGGTCTGGCTGAGCTGCTGGGTGCGCTGCTCGACCAGGGCCTCGAGCTGGGCCTTGGCCTGCACCAGCTCCAGCTCGGCCTGCTTGCGGGCGCTGATGTCCTGGGTGATCCAGATGGAGCCGCGCGACAGGTCGCTGCGGTCGATGGCCTTGCTGCGCACTTCGCAGTAGATGGAGCTGCCATCCTTGCGGGCCAGCAGCATCTCGGCATGGAAGGAGTCGCCGCGCGACAGCGGTTCATAGCAGAGGTCGCCGGCGGCCTTCCAGTCCTCGTCGCTCAGGTACCAGGCGCGCGACAGCTGGCCGTCGAGCTCGCCCGGCTCGTAGCCGAACAGCTGCTCGAAGGCGCGGTTGCAACGCGTCACGCGGCGGCCGCGCAGGAAGACGATGCCGACCATGGCGTGGTCGAAGATGAGCTGCTGCTCGGCGTGCAGGTCCTGCAGCGCGGCATCGGCCTGCTTGCGCTCGCTGATGTCGTCGACGATCCAGATCGAACCGTCGGCCGGATCGTCGGCATTGATGAGGCGGCCGGTCAGATGGGCCCAGAACAGCTCGCCGTTCTGGCGCCGCATCAGCTGCTCGCCGCGGAAGGTCTCGCCGGCGGCCAGCACCGGGTAGGCCCGGGCGCCCAGGCCGCGCGCGTCCTGCTCGGTTTCGTAGAGCTCGTGGCTGCTCTTGCCGACGGCCGCTTCCGGGCTGTCGAAGCCGTAGATCTCGGCGTAGCGCTGGTTGCAGCGCACCAGGGTGCGCGCCTTCACGAAGACGACACCGACGCCCGCGTTGGCCAGGATGACGTCCAGCTCGCGCAGCACTTGGCTGAGCGCAGGGTTGTCGCTGGAGTCGGGCGCGAGGCTCATGAAACGGCTATGCGGCGGCGGTGGTCTGACAGGCAGAAGGGGAGCGGAGCATGACCGGTTATTGTCTGGTCTCATGCACATCCTGGATACCGAACGCCTGTCGCTGCGTGAATTCACACCGCAAGACGCACCCTTCCTGCTCCGCCTTGTCAACGAACCGGGCTGGATACGCAACATCAACGACCCCGGCGTGCGCAGCGTCGAGGACGCCCTGGCCTGGGCCGAGGGGCGGCTCTTCAAGGCCTACCGGGAGCTCGGCCACGGCTTCTGGGCGCTGGAGCGCCGCGCGGACGGCGTGCTGGTCGGCATGTGCGGCCTGTTCAGGCGCCCCGCCCTGCCCGAGCCCGACCTCGGCTACGCGCTGCTGGCCGAGCACGAGGGCCAGGGCTATGCCGTCGAGGCCGCGCGCGCCTGCGTAGCCCACGCCAAGGCCGTACTGGGCTGGCCGGTGCTGATGGCCATCACGGCCGTCGACAACGAACCCAGCGTGGCATTGCTGGGCAAGCTGGGTTTCGTCGAGGGAGCTCAGGAGCAGCTCGAGGGCTACAACGAGCCCTCGAGGGTCTTCAAGCTCGTGCTCTGATCAGTTGAGGACAGAGCTACTCGCTGCGCTCGGGCGGTCTGTCCCGCAAAGCGTCTCTAATCGGTTGGGGACAGAGCTACTCGCTTGCGCTCGCTCGGTCTGTCCCGCAAAGCCATTAGATTCGCTTGGCCAGGTCTTGCGCCAGGCCCGTGTAGCTGCCCGGCGTCATCTTCAGCAGTCGCGCCTTCTCGGCCTTGGGCAGGTCCAGGCCCTCGATGAACGCGCGGATGGACTCCTGGGTGATGGCCTTGCCGCGCGTCAGCTCCTTGAGCTGCTCATAGGGGTTGGGCAGGCCGAAGCGGCGCATGACGGTCTGGATGGGTTCGGCCAGCACTTCCCAGGCGGCGTCGAGGTCGTCGGCAAGTGCGGTTTCGTTGAGTTCCAGCTTGCCCAGGCCCTTGGCCAGCGATTCATAGGCCAGCAACGCGTAGCCCAGGCCCACGCCCATGTTGCGCAGCACCGTGGAGTCGGTCAGGTCGCGCTGCCAGCGGCTCACGGGCAGCTTCTGGCTCAGGTGGGTCAGCACCGCGCTGGCGAGACCGAAGTTGCCTTCCGCGTTCTCGAAGTCGATGGGGTTGACCTTGTGCGGCATCGTCGAGCTGCCGATCTCGCCGGCCTTGGTGCGCTGCTTGAAATAGCCCAGCGAGATATAGCCCCAGACGTCACGCGACCAGTCGATCAGGATGGTGTTGGCGCGCGTGAAGGCGTCGAACAGCTCGGCCATGTAGTCGTGCGGCTCGATCTGGATGGTGTACGGGTTGAACGTGAGCTTCAGCTGCTTCTCGATGACGCCCTTGGAGAACTTCTCCCAGTCATGCTTGGGCCAGGCCGACAGATGGGCGTTGAAGTTGCCGACGGCGCCGTTCATCTTGGCCAGCGGCTTGACGGCCGCGATGCGGGCCCGCGCCGTCACGAGGCGGGCCACGACGTTGGCGATCTCCTTGCCCACCGTCGTCGGGCTGGCCGTCTGGCCATGCGTGCGCGACAGCATCGGCACGGCCGCGAACTGGTGGGCCATCTTGCGCAGCGTGGCGACGATGCCGTCCAGGGCCGGCAGCATGACCTCGTCGCGCGCGGCCTTCAGCATCAGCGCATGACTGGTGTTGTTGATGTCCTCGCTGGTGCAGGCGAAGTGCACGAACTCACTCGCGGCGAGCAGTTCGGGCTGGCCCTCGAAGCTGCGCTTGATCCAGTACTCGACGGCCTTGACGTCGTGGTTGGTCGTGCGCTCGATGGCCTTGATCTCCTCGGCATCGGCCTCGCTGAACTTCTTCACGAGGCGGCGCAGGCGCGAACGCGAGGCACTGGACAGCGGCTTGAACTCCTTGAAGCCGGCGTCGGACAGCGCGATGAACCACTCCACCTCGACCTGCACGCGGCGGTGCATCAGGCCGTACTCGGACAGCAGCGGGCGCAGGGCCGCGACCTTGGCGGCATAGCGGCCGTCCAGCGGCGAGAGGGCGCTGATGGCGGAGTATTCGGAAGTGGACATGGCGGGCCGGGCGGATCGTGGAAAACCCGCAATTCTAGGGAGGGTCTGCAAGGCCCCTGCGTGTCGCGGCGAGGTCTTTGCCGGATGCTGGGCCAGGCGCGGGCCGCCGCCCAGGCTTTTCTGCCTGGGGAAGGGTCGCAACGCCGACCAGCGCCGGCAAAGCCACGCCCCGAAGGGTTTGCGACATAACCGGCCCGCGCGGGTGTTGCCCCGCTCGCTGGGGCAGCAGCCCCAGTTTCGCAGCACGCCTACTCGCGGGCCGGTTCTGCCGCAAACGCGGCACCCAGCGGCCTTGCAGACCCTCCCGTTCAGCGCTCGCTGAAGAACCGCACCCGCTCTTCGTCAGCCGGATGGGTCGAGATCGCGATGGCCAAAGGGCTGTTTTCCACCGTCGCCTTGTGCTTCTCGGCCAGGCGCTTGAAGAAGGCTGCCATGCGCGCGGTGTCGGCGCCGCCGGCGCGCGCCAGCGCCCGGCCGTATTGGTCGGCCTCGCGCTCGTTGTCGCGCGAATAGGCATTGCCCGCCAGCACGGCCGGCGCGGAGGCCAGCAGGGCCGAGAAGTCGCCGACGATGACCGAGGCCACGATGCTGACCGCGCCGGCGCGCAGCATCAGCCGCAGGCCATGGCGGTGGCGCACATGGCCGATCTCGTGGGCCAGCACCGTCATCACCGCATCGGGCTCGTCGGCCAGCAGTTCCAGCAGTTCGTCGGTGATGACGATGTCGCCGCCGGGCAGTGCAAAGGCGTTCGGGCCCAGGGTCTTGCCGCCATCGCGGAAGTGGATCTCGAAGCGCTCGGGCAGGGTCGGCCCACCGCCGCTGCGCGCCCTCGCGACGGCGCTGTCCCAGCGCCCGCGCCAGGCCTGCTGCTGCGCGGCCGATAGCCGGCTGGGCCTGAGCCACTCGCCCTCCAGGCTGTTCAGCACATGCTCGCCGAGGCGGCGTTCGGCCGCCAGCGGCATGGCGTTGACCGCCGTGTCCACCGCCCAGGGCAGCCCCCAACGGTAGGCCGCGGCCAAGCCGGCCACCAGCAGCACCAGGGATAGCGCGGCCAGCCGCCAGCTCTGCTGCCAGCGCACGACGACGCTGTCGCCGCGGCCCGAAGCCTGCGCCCAGGCATCGAAGGCTGGCGCGTCGGCGAAGTTCAGCAGGCCGCCACCGGGCAACAGGATCTGCCGCTGGCCATGGCGCTGGCGCTCGGGCCAGGTGACGCCGGCCAGCGGTGCGCTCTGGTCGCCGAAGTGCAGCAGGCCGCCATCCAGCCAGGCCTCGACGGGCCTGGCACGGGCGCTGCGCCCATCGAACCAGTCGGCAGTGAGGCGGGGAGTGCTGTCCATCACAGGCCCATGTCGATGCCGAAGAAGTCGCCTGCGATGTCGCCGGTCGCATCCGCATGCCCATGCTGGCTGGCGGCCACCCAGTCGGCGGGGTCGTCATCGCAGCCGATGCTGACCGCTTCCAGGCGCAGCCGCGCCGTGGCGACGGCCGCGAAGGGGCGGTACAGGCTCAGCGTCAGCGCCGTCAGCAGCCAGTTCTTCAGCGTCAGCGTGAACAGCGAGCGGAACTTCAGCCGGCTCTTGAAGCCCAGCGCCTCGCTGCGTGTGCCATTCCACGCCAGGTTCTGCATGCGGGCCGCCCCGTAGGGAAAGACGGCGGCGAAGGTCAGCAGATAGCTGAGCGTGAGCCCGATGGTCACCAGCACGGCACCGGTGGCGCCGCGTCCGGTGCCTCCCATGGCCCGCGCCAGCACGAACATCACCGCCACGATCGTGCCGGCCACGGCCATCGCCAGCAGCGCGATGCCGACGGTCTTCAGCGACAGCAGATAGACCTTGGCCACCGACAGCTTCACGCGGCCATGCTGGCCGGCAATGCGATACCCGTTGTGCTGGTAGCGCTTGAACAGCGTCAGCGACCAGGGCGTGAACAGCATCATGCACAGCGCGCCGATGGAGTACAGCGCCATGCCCGGCGTGAAGCCGCCGCCGGCCTTGATGGCCTCGGGGTCCAGCGCCGACGCGCCGCCGACCAGGGCGATGGCCGGCAGATAGCTGGGTGCACAGCTCAGGTAGGCGTCACGCAATGAGCCGTCGAAGCGCATGCGCAGGCCGCGCCAGCTGGTGTTGCCCAGGCGGAACTGCAGCGAGGCCCGCCACAGCGCGGGCCAGACGGCGCACAGGATCAGGAAGGCGATGAAGGCCGCCGTGGTGGAGAAACGGCCCGCGCCGCTGTAGACCCCCATCAGCAGCACCAGCAGCAGGAAGCCGCGGAACATCTTCCACGGGTCACCATGGAAGCTCAGCGCCTGGCCGTCGACCAGCGTGTTGGCGTAGAAGTAGCGGATGCGCCTGGCCTTGGCAAAAGGCAGATAGAGCCCGAACGTGACCAGGGTGAGCAGCAGATTGACGGCCCAGATGCGGAAATATTCGCTGCCCGAACCCGTGAAGCGGATTTCGAGGACACGCGGCACGGGCGGCAACGGCGAAGGAGCCGCGTCGGCGGCGGCATTGATGTCGAGCATGAGCACTCCCTGGATGATGGCCACCGTCTACTGCAGTGGGCCGGGCGACACTCTGGCGGCCCGGGGCCGGGCTGGCAACCCCTGGCTGCGGTGGCTGTCGGCCCCAGCCGACAGGCCTTTTTCACGGGCGGCCGCCCCCGGGGCGCTGGCTAGAATCGTTTCGACTTGTGATCCCCTTGCCTGCCCTATGACGATGAAGTTGATCGGTTCTCTCGCCAGCCCTTACGTGCGCAAGGTGCGCATCGTGATGGCCGAGAAGAAGCTCGATTACCAATTGGTGCTCGAAGACGTCTGGGGCAGCGACGCCATCCTGAAGATGAACCCGCTGGGCAAGGTGCCCTGCTTGGTCATGGAAGGCCAGGACTCCATCACCGGCGCCGTCTTCGACTCGCGCGTCATCGTCGAGTACGTGGACACGCTGTCGCCGGTGGGCAAGCTCATCCCCGAGCGCGGCCGCGAGCGTTGCGAGGTGCGCACCTGGGAAGCCTTGGCCGACGGCATCGTCGACGCGGCCATCCTCGTGCGCCTGGAGCGCACCTGGGCCCATCGCCCCGCCGAACAGCGCAGCCAGGCCTGGATCGACCGCCACCTGACCAAGGTCACCGCCGCGCTGGCCGCGATGAGCCAGGGCCTGGGCGAGAAGCCCTGGTGCTCGGGCAACCACTTCTCGCTGGCCGACATCGCCGTCGGCTGCGCGCTGGGCTGGCTGGAGTTCCGCTTCCCCGAGATCAACTGGCGCGAGGCGCACCCGAACCTGGCCCGTCACATGGACAAGCTGTCGCAGCGCCAGAGCTTTGCGGACTCGGTCCCCTCGGCCCAAGCGCCGGTGCCCGTGCCCGCCTGAGGGGCCCGTTCAACTAGGCGATCAGCAGTTCGCGCGAGCGGACGTGCAGCAGCCGCACCAGGCGCCAGATGCGGCGCTCGATCTCGGCGACCTCCAGCTTCCACAGCGTGGCGATCTCCGCCAGCAGCAGGCCCTGGGCCAGCAGCGTCAGCAGATGGCGGCTGGCCTGGTCGATCTGTCGGCCGGCGGGGCTGGCATCCAGTGGCGCGGCATCCTGACGCGCCATGGTCAGCGGGCTGCGCTCGATGCCGAAGGCAGCCAGGGCCTGGCGGGCCAGCTGCGGGTTGAACATGGCGCGCCGGTCATGCAGCCTGGTCAGCGCTTCGACCAGGCCCGCACCGCTGCCGTCATCGACGTGATAGGCATTGGCGCCGGCACTCAGCGCCGCGAACAGCTGCAGGTCGTCGGCGGTGGGCGTCAGCAGCAGCAGCTGGGGCCGCACCGGCAGGCGGCCGAGTTCATGGGCGACACGCATGGCGTGGCTGTCGACCAGGCGCAGGTCGGTGGCGACGATGTCGGGCGCCAGCGCGCCCAGCTCCTCCAGCGCATCGGCCAGCACGGTGCTGCTGCCGGCCAACTCCACGCCTTGGGCCTGCAACAGCAATGAGCGGGTGCGTTGGAGCGTGGGCGCACTGAGACGGAGAAGATAGACGGTGGGCATGGTGCGCGGATGTAACCGGGCCAATTGTGCGCGTTTTGGCCGTCACCCCCCTAATTTGTAGTCGCCCTCCCCCGTGACTGCGCGCCCCTCGTCCAAGGAGTACCTTGGCCGGCCTTGCAGACCGCGCAGCCGGCAAGCGACTGCTCTTCGGCAGGCACGACAAGTCCACAGGACTTGCCGTGTCCGGCCTCAGCCCCCGAGGGGACGGCGATGCTTGCCGGATTGACCGGCAAGCACATCGCCAACGCGGGCCGGCTAGGGAGCGGCCCGTCGCTCGGCCCGAAATTCAAGCAGCAGCTGCGGTGCGTTCAATGGCGCCCTGGGGCGCAAAGCTGTGCGCGCTGGCCAGTGGCCAGTAGATCCTGAAGGTGTTGTGGGGCATGTCGCCGCGCAGCAGCGAGCCGGGCTCGACGAAGGGCAGCAGATTGGCCAGCAGCCGCACCTCGTGCTTGTCCAGGCGGTGCACGATGTGCTGGGCCGTGATCTCCTGCGGGTGGCACAGGCCGGCGGCCTCGACGAGTTCCTTCAGCGCCTTCAGCGTGCCCTGGTGGAAGTTGGCGACGCGCTGGGCCTTGTCGGGCACGACGATGGCGCGCTGGCGCACCGGGTCCTGCGTCGTCACCCCCGTCGGGCAGTGGCCGGTATGGCAGGCCTGGGCCTGGATGCAGCCCAGGGCGAACATGAAGCCGCGCCCGGCATTGCACCAGTCCGCGCCCAGGGCCATCAGGCGCACGATGTCGAAGGCCGTCGTCACCTTGCCGGCGCAGCCGATCTTGATCTTGTCGCGCAGGTTCAGGCCGACCAGCGAGTTGTGCACCAGCAGCAGCCCCTCCTGCAGCGGCGCGCCGACATAGTTGGTGAACTCCAGCGGCGCCGCGCCCGTGCCGCCCTCGGCGCCATCCACGACGATGAAGTCCGGCGTGATGCCGGTCTCCAGCATGGCCTTGCACAGGGCGAACCATTCCCAGGGGTGGCCGATGCAGAGCTTGAAGCCGGTGGGCTTGCCGCCCGACAAAGCGCGCAGTTTGTCGATGAACTGCATCATCTCCACGGGTGTCGAGAAGGCGCTGTGCCGGGCCGGCGAGATGCAGGCCACGCCCTCGGGCACGCCGCGCGCGGCGGCGATCTCCGCCGTCACCTTGGGGCCAGGCAACACGCCGCCGTGGCCGGGCTTGGCACCCTGGCTGAGCTTGAGCTCGATCATCTTGACCTGGGGGTCGCGGGCACTGGCCTCGAATCTCTCGGCGCTGAACGAGCCATCGTCATTTCGGCAGCCGAAATAACCCGAGCCGATTTCCCAGATCAGGTCGCCGCCATGCACGCGGTGGTGGGCACTGATGGAGCCCTCGCCCGTGTCATGCGCGAAGCCGCCGATCTTGGCGCCCTTGTTCAAGGACAGGATGGCATTGGCGCTCAAGGCCCCGAAGCTCATCGCCGAGATGTTGAAGACGCTGGCCGAATAGGGCTGGGCGCGGCTGGCGCCGATGGTGATGCGGAAGTCGTGGCTGGTGAGATGGGTCGGGGCCAGGGAATGGTTGATCCATTCGTAGCCGCGGGCACTCACGTCGAGCTGGGTGCCGAAGGGGCGCTGGTCGGCCTCGCCCTTGGCGCGCTGGTAGACGATGGAGCGCTGGGCGCGCGAAAACGGCGCGGCGTCGTTGTCGCCCTCCAGGAAATACTGGCGGATCTCGGGGCGGATGAACTCCAGCAGAAAGCGCAGATGCCCGATGACGGGATAGTTGCGCAGGATGGAGTGACGGGTCTGGCGCACATCGCGCAGGCCCAGCAGCGCCAGCGCCAGGAAGACGAGCACCAGCACGCCATCGACCAGACCGGCCGTCCAGACGATGGCGAAGAACAGCGCGAGCAGGCCACACAGCATCCAGGTCAGATAGCGCAGCGGGAAATGATCGTTGATGCGTCGGGTCCAGCTGGGCCAGGCAAGCATGGGCGTCCTTACAAACCGTGACCGGCGGAGCTTAAGGCCGGCGGGGCCCACAATCGCCGGGCACATTCCCCAGAGGTGACTGTTGATGAAGTCCTTTTTCTCCACGCTCGGCTGGCTGTTCTCCAAGGCCTGGTGGTTGCTCGACGGCACGCGCCGCGCGTTGATGAACCTGCTGGTGCTGCTGCTCATCATCATTTTCGTGATCGCGGTCATGAGCCGTGGCCCCAAGCCGCTGGCCGACAAGACCACGCTGGTGCTCAAGCTCGACGGCAACCTCGTCGAGCAGTTCTCCGGCAGCCCGCGCGAGCAGCTGACCGCCCAGGCCCGCGGCCAGAGCGTGCCGCACCAGACGCGGCTGCGCGACGTGCTCGCCGTGCTGGAGCAGGCCGCCAAGGACGACAAGATCGGCGCCCTGCTGCTGGACGTCGAGGACCTGCATGGTGCGGGCCTGGCCGGCCTGCACGAGGTGGTTGCCGCGGTGCAGCGCTTCAAGCAGAGCGGCAAGCCCGTGCTCGCCTATGCCGACAGCTACAGCCAGCGCGGCTATTTCGTCGCCGCCCAGGCCGGCGAGGTCTATCTGCATCCCATGGGCATGGTCAGCATCGAAGGCTTCGGCCGCTACCGCACCTATTACAAGGACGCCCTGGATCGCATTGGCGTGACGCCCCATGTCATCAAGGCCGGCACCTTCAAGAACTTTGCCGAGACCTACACCGCCAACGGCCCCAGCCCGGCGACGCTGGAGTCCGAGGGCCTGGTCTATGGCGAGCTGTGGAGCGGCTTCACCGGCAGCATCGAGACGGCTCGCAAGCTCGAGGCCGGCAGCATCGCCAGGGACATCGCCGACCTGCCCAGGCTGATGGCGGCCGTCCAGGGCGACGTCGCCAAGCTGGCCCTGCAGGCCAAGCTCGTCGACGGCCTGAAGACGCGCGACCAGATGCGTGAACTCCTCATCGCCAAGGGCGCCAAGGATGACGAGAGCAAGAGCTTCCGCCAGGTGTCCATGGGCCAGTACATGGCCTATGTGAAGGACGCCGGCACGCCGAACAAGCTGCAGCCGGGCATCGGCATCGTCGTGGCCGAGGGCGAGATCGTCGACGGCGATGCCGGCCCGGGCCGCATCGGCGGCGACTCCACGGCCCGCCTGATCCGCAAGGCCCGCGAGGACGACGCCATCAAGGCCCTGGTGCTGCGCGTGAACTCGCCCGGCGGCAGCGCCTTCGCCTCCGAGATCGTGCGCCGCGAACTGGAGCTGACGCGCCAGGCCGGCAAGCCCATCGTCGTCTCCATGGGCGACGTGGCGGCCTCGGGCGGCTACTGGATCTCGATGGCCAGCGATGCCGTCATCGCCGACGCCGGCACCATCACCGGCAGCATCGGCGTGTTCGGCATGCTGCCCACCGCCGAGGGCCTGATGGACAAGTTGTCGCTGCACACCGGCGGCGTCACGACGACCTGGCTGGCCGGCGGCTATGACCCGCGCCGCCCGCTGGATCCGCGCCTGAAGGCCGCCATCCAGGCCAGCATCGACCACACCTACAGCCGCTTCACCACCCTCGCGGCCCAGGCGCGCAAGAGCACGCCGGAAAAGATTGACGCGGTCGCGCAGGGTCGTATCTGGACCGGCTCGCAGGCCAAGGAGCGCGGCCTGGTCGACCGCCTGGGCAGCTTCGACGACGCCGTGCAGACAGCCGTCCAGCTCGCCAAGCTCGAAGTGAAGGCCGGCGAGAAGCCGCGCCTGGCCTATGTGGAGCGTGACCTCAGCCGCAGCGAGCGCCTGCTCGCCTCGCTGACCGACACGCTGGCGCCGTCCATCGCGACCTCCCTCGGCCTGGACGCCCTGCCCGCGCCGGTGCGCGAAGAGCTCGCCCTGCTGAAGGAGCTGTCGCAGTTCGCCGCCCGCAGCCAGTGGGACAAGGCCGCCGCGGTGCACTGCCTGTGCGGCGTGCCCTGATGCCTTGAACTAGGCGGAGGGCCCGGGCTGCTGCTGCATCTGCGCCAGCAGCTCGGCCATCTTCTGCTGCACCGCCTGGATGGCCTTCAGCGGCCGGATCATGACCTTGAAGTCGGTGATCTGGCCGGCTTCGTTCCAGCGGATCAGGTCGACGCCGTTGACCGCCACGCCAGCCAGCTCCAGCTCGAACTCCAGCACGGCGTCGCCGTCGCCACGGATCTCGCGCACATAGCGGAAGCTCTCGTTGCCCAGGATCATCAGCGCCGCGCTGAGGTATTGGGTTGCCAGCTGCCGGCCGCGCTGGGGCGTGTGCACGACGGGCGAGTGGAAGACGACGTCGTCGGCCAGCAGAGCGGCCAGGGCGCGGGGGTTGCGGGCTTTCGCCAGCGCGTGCCAGGCGTCGATGGGATGGGTCATGGGAATCCTTAAGGCCAGTGGCGTTGAAAGACCGCCGCGACTTCCGGGTGTTGCTCCACACGCAGCAACTGCGCATGGAAGCTCGGCCGCTCAGCCTGCAGCATGGGTCGCGAACCGGACCACTTGGACACCACCGTCGCCAGCAGCTCCAGCGCGCCGGGCGAGCCGGCCTCGAAGCCGATCTCGAACTGGTCGGCAAACAGCCGCCAATGCTCGTGCAGGCGCGCTCGCGTGCCGGCGCGGATCTGCGCCTTCATCGCGTCGTCGCAGGGCTCGCACCAGCGCTCCGGGTAGTCGATGACGCTGATGGCGGCGTAGCAATTCGAGGCTACGTAGACGAGACCCCGGATGGCACGCGCCCGCGCGCCGGCATCGGTGGGCAGCAGCAGGCCCGGCGCCGCCGTCAGGCCCAGGTGGATGAGGATGGCTGCGCTCTCCGTCAGCACCGTGCCGTCGGCGAGCAGCAGCGTCGGGATCTGGCCCAGCGGGTTGACGCGCAGCAGCTCGTCCCGCCCCGGGCCGGGGTTCCAGGAGGCCGCGTCCACGCCCGTGTAGGCCAGGCCGGCCCGCGCCAGCGCCGCCTCGATGGCGGCCGAGCCCGAACCCTTGGTGCCGTACAAGGTCAACATTGCCATGACTCCTTCATCGAGCGTGCCCTCAAGCGTGCAAAATCGTCTCACATCATGAGCCCCGGCCCTTCGCTTCCCCCTTCTCGCCACCCCGTGATCAAGCCCAGCTTCGGCCGCGTCAGCGTCGGCGTGCATGGGCGCGTCATGGTGTCGGTGGCCGAAGGCCCCTTCGACGCGCCGCTGATGGCGGCCGTCAAGCGCGCCATCGCCCTGGCCGGCAAACGCCTGCCGGCGGATCGCCGCTTCGGCGACCTGCTCGAGATCCGCGGCAGCCTGCAGATGGACGCCGATGCGCTGCAGGAACTGCGCGCCAGCATCGACGCCTTCGGCTCGCGCGGCATCGTCGCCCTGTCCACCGTCTTCCTGGTGCGCCCCGGCATCCCCGGCATCGAGCGCCTGCCCGCGCTGATGGACATCTGGCGCGCCAGCCGCCCGGTGCGCCGCGCCGCCAACTTCGAGTCCGCCTGGGCCCTGGTCAACGCCGACCTGGCTGCGGCGGGCCTGCCCACCCAAGAACCGCCACCCCGTTGATGAGCGACGCCGCCGGCCTGCAGTGGCCCCTCGACGCCAAAGGCAAGCGCGCCACCGGTGCGCCGGGCCAGCGCATCGTCGCGGCGGCGCTGCGCGGGCTCGACGCCGCCGCCGCCGAGGTGACCCTCGCGGAGCGCGACTGGCGCCACGCCTACCCGGCCCATTGGCGCGCCCTGGTACAGGCCCAGGCGGCGCAACCCGTCAGCGCCGTCGCGTCGGCACGCGCCGGCCTCGCCGCGGCCTGGAGCGAGCTGCCCTTTGTGCGCGCTGGCCAGCCGCTCGCCCTGGCCGACGCGATGCGCACGCCGCAGCGGCAATTCCGGACCCTGCAATTGCGCGGCAGCGGCGATGCGGCACCCGCACGCTGGACCGTGCCCCACCAGGGCCGAGAGCTGAGCAGCGACGCCCTCGCCCGCCAGATCGACCGCTGGGAAAAGGCCGGCGTCTGCGAGGCGGCCCTGCCGCGGCGCTGCGCGACTGCCTGGCCCACCCGGAATGGTTCGACCTGTCCGACCAGCACCTCGTGCTGCTCGGCGCCGGCAGCGAGGCCGGGCCGCTGGCCTGGCTGGCCAGGTGGCGCGCCAATCTCGTCGGCATCGACCTCGCCCGCGCCGCGACCTGGAAGCGCATCGCCGCCACCATCACCGCTGGCAACGCCACGCTGACTGCGCCCGTCGCGCCGGGCCAGCCACTGGACGCCGCCCACGCCGGTGCCGACCTGCTCGCCGACACGCCCGAAATCGCCGCCTGGCTGGCCTCTCTCGGCACATCAACGTCGAACGGGCTGTCCATCGCCAACCTCGCCTATCTGGATGGCGAGCGCCATGTGCGCGTGTCGCTCGCCATGGACGCCATCAGCGCGACGCTGTGCGCCGCCGACGCCCGCACCCAGCTCGCCTACATGGCCACGCCGACCGATGTCTTCGCCGTGCCCGAGGCCTTGGCGCGCGAGGTCATGCGCGGCTATGCCGAGCGTGGCCTCGTCAAGAAGCTGGCCCAGTTGGGCGCGCGGCTCGGCAGCGGTGGACGCGGCTTCGCACCACATATCGAGGGCCTCATCGACGCCGGCGACTTCGGCCACTGGGGGCTGGTCGAGGTTCTCGTCGTCGAGCAGGGGCCGAACTACGCGCTGGCCAAGCGACTGCAGCAGTGGCGGGCCCTGGTGGCGCGTGCCGACGGGCAGCGCATCGCCTTCAATGTCGCGCCCAGCACCACGACGTCCTCGGTCGTCTCCAACCCGCTGCTGGCGGCGGGCTTTCGCGGCGCCAAGGCCTTCGGCGTCGAAGTCTTCGCGCCGGCAACGACGAATGCGCTGATGGCCGCCATGTGGGTGCACCAGCTGCGCACGGCGCCGCGCGACTTCGCGCATCCGCTGAGGCTGCTCGTGCACACCGCCAACCACGGCGGCCTGTGGCGCCTGCCCTATCGGCCGCGCTCGGTGCTGCCGATTGCGGCGCTCTTGGGCTTCGTCAAGCGGCGGTAAGCTCGACCGCCGGGCCCAGGCGCAGAATCTGCGGGGCGCCCGACGTCCCATGAACTCCCCAGGCACCGCCCCCCTGCACGAGCAGCCCGACACCCACGGTTTCGGCCGCGTCACGGTGGGCTTCCTGGGTCGGGTCATGCACTACATCGCCCAGGGGCCGTTCGACGCCGCGCTGATGGCGGCGGGCAAGCGTGGCACCAACATCGCGGCAGAGCGCATCCCGGCGGACAGGCGCTATGTCAGCCTGATGGAATTTCGCCGGCCGCTCGGCATGGACGACGAGGGCTTGCGCGAATTCAAGGAGACGGTGGGCGGCTTCGTGGAGCGCCAGACGGTGCCACTGGCCACCATCCTGCTCGTCGCGCCAGGCGACGAAGACGCCGCCATGGTGCTCGACATGGCGGCCGTCTACCGCCAGAGCCGCCCCTTCCAGGTCTGCACGGACGCCACCGCCGCTTGGGACGAAGTCAACCGCGTGTTGCGTGAGGCCGGCCTGCCGGAGCAGCCGTTTCCTCAGAGCCTGGTGCGCGGCTGACCACCCGCCCTTTCAGCCCGCCGCCTTGACCTCTGCGGCCTCATGGATCTCCAGCCCCGGCGGCTCGGACGCCAGCGTCGCCAGCGCCTTGCCGAACTCCCGCGAGGCCGGCACGCGGAAGTGGAGCTGCAGGGCCGCCATGTCGCTCCACTTCTCGATGAAGACCAGGCGCAGCGGGTTCTCGGTGTCGCGGTGCACCGCATGCGCGAGGCAGCCCGGCTCGGCGCGCGAGCGCTGGACATGCTGCTGGCTGAGCCTCAGCACTTCGTCGAAATGCTCGGAGCGGGCGGTGACATGGCCAAGGACCAGGATCATGGGGGGCTTTCTCAGAAGGGCCAGGGGCGCTGGGCCGGCCGCAGTTGCTCCCAGAGCGCGCCCAGGGCCAGCACACCGGCGTCATCGAAGCGGCGGCCAATGATCTGCAGGCCGATGGGCAAGCTGGCCGATGTGTAGCCGGCGTTGATGGACAGGGCCGGCTGCTCGCTCATGTTGTAGGGCAGCGTGAAGGCGATGTGCTCGAAGGGCCGGGCCGGGTCGTGCAGCGGGCTGGCGAGATGGGCCGGATAGGCCGGCATGGGCGCCACGGGCGACAGCACGAAGTCGAAGGGTTCGCAGGCCGCATTGGCGGCTTCGCGCAGCGCCTGCATCTGGCTGTAGCCGCGAAACACCGTGCCACCGTCATAGCCCGCGGCCGGCACCACCCAATCGAGGATGTAGGGCAGCACCTTGGCGCGGCGCTCGGGTGCCAGCGCCGAGATGTCCAGCCAGGAACGCATGCGCCAGAAACGGTCGATGCCATCGGCCATCTCGCGTGTCTGGAAAGCGGCCAGCGGCTCGACGATGGCGCCGGCTTGCTCGAAGGTACGCGCCGCGGCGGTGATGGCGGCCGCGACCTCGGGTTGGACGGCGTCGCCCCAGCCGGCATCGAGCAGCAAGCCGATACGCAAGCCGCGCAGCTCAAGGTCGCGGCGCAAAGCGGGCGAAGACGGCAGCTGGGTCGGATCACGCGCATCGGGCTGGGCCAGCACGTCGAGCATCAGCGCTGTGTCCGCCACCGTACGTGTCAGCGGCCCGGCCACGCGGCCCGCATAGCCCGGCTTGATGGGCACGCGGCCATGGCTGGGCTTGAGGCCGACCAGGCCGCACCAGCCCGCCGGCAGGCGGATGGAGCCGCCGATGTCGGTACCCAGATGCAGCGGGCCATAGCCGGCCGACGCCGCAGCCGCCGCGCCAGCGCTGGAGCCGCCGGGTGTCATCGCCACGTCCCAGGGGTTGCGCGCCGGCTCGGCATACAGGCTGGACAGGCCCGAGCTCAGCATGCCGTAGTCGGGCATGGTGGTGCGTGCCCACGCAATGGCGCCGGCCTCGCGCAGCCGCGCCGCGGGCGGTGCCTCGAAGTCGGCCGTCGCATCGTCCGCCGTCGCGGCCGTGCCCAGGCGGTAGCTGGCACCCGGCACGGCGATGTTTTCCTTCAGCGTGACGGGCAGGCCGTCCAGCGCCAGCGGCGTGCCGGCACGCCAACGCGCTTCACTGGCACGGGCGGCAGCCAAGGCGCCTTCGGCATTGACGGCGCACAGCGCGTGCAGCTCGCCTTCTCGCCTTGCGGCCTGGTCGAGCACGGCCCGCATGGCGTCGACGGGCGACAGCTCGCCCGAGCGATAGGCCGCCAGCAGCGCGGCCGCGTCGAGGCCGGCGATCACTTCTTGAATTTCTCGGCGGCCTTCAGCATCGCGTCGATGTGGCCATCGGGGTTCATGCTGGCATGCACGGCGGCGACCTTGCCGTCGGGGGCGATCAGATAGGAGACGCGGTCGGCCATGGTGCCGGGCACCATCTTCAGCGTGACGTCATAGTCCTTGATGACCTTGCCCGCGGCGTCGGCGGCCACGGCGAACTTGCTGCGGCAGGCCTCGACGCTGAACTTCTTCAGCGTGTCGATGTTGTCGTTGGACATGCCGATGACGGTCGTGTTCAGCGCCTTGAACTTGTCGGTCGCCTCGGCGAACTGATGCGCCTCGACGGTGCAGCCGCTGGTGAAGGCCTTGGGATAGAAGTACAGCACCACCGGGCCCTTCTTGAGCGCCTCGGCCAGCTTGAACTTGAAGGGCTCGCCACCGACGGCGGCGTCGGCGCTGAAGTCGGGTGCCGGTGCGCCGACGCTGAGCGCGGCCTGGGCGGAGGGGATGAAGGCGGCGGCAAGCAGGGCCGTCAGCAGCAGTCGGGACATGGTGAACCTTAGGTGTAGCGTGGGCGCAGGATAGCCAAGCGGCCATGACCCATCACTTCGGTCGGTCAAGTCCCGCGCAACAAACCGTCAGCCAGCCAGCGTTGCAGGGCGCCGATCACAGCGGGAGCTGCGGCCTCGGCATCGCCCAGCTCGGCCGCGGCGCGTTCGCAAAGTAGTGCAAAGGGCGCGCCTTCGGCCACTGCATCGAGCAGCGCCGCCTCCAGTGGTTCCAGCGAGCGCCAGCGGGTTTCGCCAGCCTGGCGCCAGGCCAGCAGCGTGTGTTCATGCGGCACCGGCTCGGGCAGCTCGGGTTGATCGTCGCCAGACTCGGGCTCCCACTCGCGCAGAACCCGCCAGGCAGGTTCGATGGCATGCGTCAGCACCACCCGCTGCGCGCTGGGCTGCAGATGCAGCACCAGGCCGGCCCAGTCGTCGGGGCTCATGGCGGCCAGCGTTGACGGGTCCAGCGGCAGCGCTTCGGCGGCATCGAAGGCGCCGCGCAGGGCCCAGTCCATGCGGGCGAAGTCGGCGAGGCTGGCATGGGGCACCAGCTCCTCGTCCGCTTCGGACATGAAGCCTGCCAGCTCGTGGCCGAACCAGCGGATGGACGGGTGCTGGCTGGGTTGCGCGGCGAGATAGGCCTGGCCCAGGGCCTCGAAAGCCTCGTCGCCCAGAGCCCGGGCGAGCACGGTGTAGTTGTCGGTCAGCGCTGTCACCAGGCGGGTGCGGTAGGCATGGCGGTAGACCTCCAGGCCCAGGGCAGGGTCGCCGGCCAGCAGGCCGGTCGCATCGGCACCGTCGCGGATGGCGGCGGCGAGCTGCTGCTGTTGGTGAATCACGCTCATGCTTCAGCAGCCAGGCGGCGCGCCACGTTCAGCTCGGCCAGCAGGCTGTCCAGCGGCGGGATGTGGTCGTCGCGCTCGATCATGGTCGGCACGGCACCGAAGCGCTTCACGGCATGCTGGTAGAGCGCCCAGACCTCGTCGCGCACCGGGTGGTCGTGGGTGTCGATGACGATGTCGCCGCGGTCCTCATGGCCGGCGAGATGGATCTGGCGCACGGGCTCGACGGGAATCGCGTCGAGGTAGGCGATGGGGTCGAAGCCGTGGTTGCGGCCCGAGACATAGACATTGTTGACATCCAGCAGCAGCTGGGCGCCGGTGGCCTTGAGCAGCTGGGCGATGAAGTCCCATTCCGTCATCTCGTCGGCTTTGAATCGCACATAGCTGGACACGTTCTCCAGCACCAACGGCCGGCCCAGAATGTCCTGCACCTGGGCAATGCGGCCGCCGACATGATCGAGAGCGGCGCGCGTCAGCGGCACCGGCAGCAGGTCATGGAGCTGGCTGTGGGCGTCGGCGCTCCAGCAGAGGTGGTCAGACACCCAGCCGGGTTGGAGCCGATCGGCCAGGCTTTTGAGCTCGCGCAGATAGCCGAGGTCCAGCGGCGCCGGTCCGGCGACGGACAGCGACACGCCGTGCATGACGAGCGGGTAGTCGGCCCGGATGCGCTCCAGATGCGCCAGCGGCGGGCCGCCGGGCACCATGTAGTTCTCGGAAATGATCTCCAGCCAGTCGGGGCGCACGGCGGCATCGACGCCGGCCTCGAAGGCCGCGTAATGCTCGACGCGCAAGCCGAGGCCAAAGCCTTGAATCTTGGTCATGTCGGAAGAGAAAACGGCGCGGCGCCTCCGGCGTCGCGCCTTATCGCGCAGCACCGGCGGAACCGGCTTTGCCGGGCCGCCTGGTGCGCCCCCTCGGGGGGCCGGCGTCAGCCGGTACGGGGGGTCTTACTTCTCAACCTTGCCACCGGCCTTGGTGCATTCGTCGGCGGTCTTCTTGCTGACCCAGCCCTGGCCCTTGCAGCCGTTGTGGCCCTTGCAATCGCTCTTGGCGGTCTTGCACTCGGAGGTGCCCTTGCAGCCATTCACGCCGGAGCACTTGACCATGCCGTCGGCGGCCATGGCGGTCGTCGGCACGGCGGTGGCGAACAGGGCAGCAGCGGCGGCAGCGATGCCCAGGCCAGTCTTGAGGGATGCGTTCATATCGAGTCTCCAGGAGATAAAAGTGGATGAATGTGAGAGGTTTCACCACAGGCCGATTCCGGATGCATCCGACATCGACTTGCCAGCTTCTGTCGGGGGCCATGCCCAACTCCTTACAACCGACAGGCAGATTCTGATTACCTGACGTTATGACTGCAATGGCGCGTGGCATTCGTCATGGTCCGGCGCCAGCCGCTAGAGTCCGTCAGCTTCGCTTCCGATCCCCATGCTGAACACCGAAACCCCGAGCACCCGGCATCCCGACCTGGACACTTACGCCACGCCGGCACTGCTGGATGCATTCATCGCCGATCAGCTCGATGCCGTCGCAGCCGTCAAGGCCGCCGCGCCCCAGCTCGCCGCCGCCGTGGACGCCGCGCTGCCGCGCATCCGTGCCGGCGGCCGGCTGCTGTACGCCGGCGCCGGCACCTCCGGCCGCCTGGGCGTGCTGGACAGCGTGGAGCTCTACCCCACCTTCTCCTGGCCACGCGAGCGGGCCGTCGCCGTCATCGCCGGGGGCCAGGGCGCGATGTTCGTCGCCGTCGAAGGTGCCGAGGACGACCGCGCGCAAGGGGCCGCGGACCTGAACGCCTTGAACCCCGGCCCGAATGACGTCGCCCTGCTGCTGGCCGCGTCTGGCGGCACGCCCTATGTGCTGGGTGCCATCGAGGCCGCCCGCGCGGCCGGCGCGCTGACCATAGGCTTCGCCAACAACCCCGGTGCGCCGGTCGCGCAGCAGGCCGAGATCGGCATCACGCTGGACACCGGTGCCGAGGTCATCTCCGGTAGCACGCGCCTCAAGGCCGGCACCTCGCAGAAGATCGCGCTGAACACCTTCTCGTCGGCGCTGATGGTCAGGCTGAACAAGGTCTACGGCAATCTGATGGTGGACCTGAAGGCGACCAATGTGAAGCTCGTCAAGCGCGCTGTCGCATTGACCGTGCGTGCCTCGGGTGCCAGCGAGGCGGACGCGCAGGCGGCCCTCGCGCAGTGCGACCACCATGTGAAGACGGCACTGGTCATGCTCAAGCGCGGCGTGGGTGCCGACGCCGCGCGCGCGCTGCTGGACGCGCAGGACGGCAACGTGGGTCGGGCACTGTCCGCATGAACCGATCTCCCTGGGCCTGGATCCCCAGCCTCTACTTCGCGCAGGCCGTTCCCTTTGTCGTCGTGATGACCCTGTCGGTCATCATGTACAAGAACCTCGGCATCTCCAATACCGATATCGCGCTGTACACGAGCTGGCTCTACCTGCCCTGGGTGCTCAAGCCGCTGTGGTCGCCGGTGGCCGAGCTGTTCAGCATCAAGCGACGCTGGATCGTCGTGCTGCAGTTCCTGGTCGGCGCAGCATTCGCCTCCGTGGCGCTGGCGATCCCGACCGACCGCGTCGTGCAGATGTCGCTGGCGCTGCTGTTCCTGATGGCGTTCGCCTCGGCATCGCACGACATCGCGGCCGATGGCTTCTACATGCTGGCCCTGCCGCAGCACCAGCAGGCGGCATTCGTCGGCGTGCGCTCGGCCTTCTACCGCCTCGCCAACATCGCCGGCCAGGGTGGCCTGGTCTATCTTGCTGGCGAGTTGACCGAGCGCACCGGCAGCGCCGCAGCGGCCTGGAGCCAGGTGTTCTGGCTGATCGCCGCCGCGTTTGTCGCGCTGACACTCTGGCATGCCTGGGCGCTGCCGCGGCCCGCCGCGGACACGCCCGGCCCCGGCTGGGCCGCCTCCAGCAAACTCATCAGCGAGTTCTTCGCCATCTTCGGGAGGTTCTTCAAGAAGCCCGGCATCGCGGTCACGCTGGGCTTCCTGCTGCTGTACCGCTTCCCGGAGGCGCAGCTGCTCAAGCTCGCCTCGCCCTTCCTGCTGGACGCCGTCGACAAGGGCGGCCTCGGCCTCAGCACCGCCACCGTGGGCCTGGTCTACGGCGGCGTCGGTCTGTGCGCGCTGACGCTGGGCGGCCTGCTGGGCGGCTGGATCATCTCGAAAGTCGGGCTGAAGAAGGCCTTGTGGCCTCTCGTGGCGGCCATGCACGTGCCCAACGTCGCCTTCCTCATCCTGGCCATGACCCACCCGACCAGCCTGGTCGCCATCAGCGCCGCTTTGGCTGTCGAGCAGTTCGGCTATGGCCTGGGGTTCACGGCCTATCTGATGTACATGATCCTTGTCGCCAACGGACCGCAGGAGCCGGCGACGGGCCGCCCCGAGCCGGCTCAGCCCCCTCGGGGGGTGGCACAGCAGGCGCCTGCGCCTGCGAAGCCTGGGGGCCCGGTCACGGCGCACTACGCGATCTGCACGGGCTTCATGGCCCTGGGCATGATGATCCCCGGCATGTGGAGCGGCTGGCTGCAGGACCACATCGGCTATGTGCCCTTCTTCGGCTGGGTGCTGGTGGCCACCCTGCCCAGCGTCGTGATGGCCGCGCTGATCAAGATCCCGGAGAACTTCGGGAAGAAGGTCGAGTGAAGGACAGGCTGCTCTCTCTCGATGCCTTCCGCGGCTTCGCGATCGCGGCCATGCTGCTCGTCAACAACCCGGGCGACTGGGGCCATGTCTACGCGCCGCTGCTGCATGCGCACTGGAACGGCTGGACCTTCACCGACTGGGTCTTCCCCTTCTTCGTCTTCATCAGCGGCATGGCGATGACGCTCAGCCTGGCACGCCGCGCCCAGGCCGGCGCCGACAAGACCGCCCTGCTGCTGAACACCTCGCGCCGGGCCCTCGTCATCATCGGCATCGGCCTGCTGCTCAACCTCATCCCGAACTTCAACTTCGAGACGCTGCGCATCCCCGGCGTGCTGCAGCGCCTGGGCCTGTGCACGCTGGCCGCGGCGCCCATCGTCATCTGGCATGGCCGGCGCGGCGTCGCGCTGTGGGCGCTGCTGCTGATGGCGATCTACTCACTCGTCCAGCTGGGCCTGCCGGTGCCCGATGCGGAGGGCGTCGTCCATGTCGGCCTGCTGGAGCCCGGCAAGGACGCCGGCGCCTGGCTGGACCGCCTGCTGCTGGACGGCCACCTGTGGAAGCAGGCGAAAACCTGGGACCCCGAAGGCCTGCTGTCGACGCTGCCCGCCGTGGCGACACAGCTGCTCGGCGTGCTGGCCGGCTATGTGCTCGCCTCCAGCCAGCAGCCCGCCGAGAAGACCATGACCTGGGTCCTGGCCGGCCTGGCCTCGCTGTGGCTGGGCCAGGGGCTTGACGCCTGGCTGATGCCCATCAACAAGTCACTGTGGACACCGTCCTATGTCTTCGCGATGGCCGGCTGGGCGCTGCTCGTCTTCGCCGTCTTCTACTGGCTGCTGGACGCCATGCCGCAACCTCTGGCGCGCCAGCGCTGGGCCCGGGTGCTGCATCCGCTCGTCGTCTTCGGCATGAACGCCCTCTTCCTGTTCGCTCTGTCGGGCCTGGTGGCCAAGATGCTCTACACAGTCAAGTTCGCGGACGGCGGCAGCCTCGGCCGCGCGCTGTATGCGCCGCTGCGCGACTCGGGCCTGGCGCCCGTCAACGCCTCCCTGCTGCACGCCATCGCCTTCGTGCTCGTCATGTACGCCATCGCCTGGCTCATGTACCGCAAGCACTGGTTCATCAAGGTCTAAGCCATGAAACGTCGCGATCTGCTCAGTCTCGCCTCCATCCCGCTGCTCAGCGCCTGCGCGACGCCGCCGGCACCGGCGCCCATGGTGCCGCCCAGCGAAGCCGCCCTGGCGCCGACGCCAGCGGCACCCGCCGTCGCCGCGTCCACGACGCCACCGCCACCGCGCGAATGGCGGGCCGCGTGGATCGCCACCGTCGCCAACATCGACTGGCCCAGCAAGCCCGGCCTCAGCGCCGAAGCGCAGCAGGCCGAGATCAAAGCCCTGTGCGACACCGCCGTGCGCATCGGCCTCAATGCGCTGATCCTGCAGGTGCGCACCGCTGCCGACGCGCTGTACGAGTCCAAGCTCGAGCCCTGGAGCGAGTACCTCACCGGCACCCAGGGCCAGCACCCGGGTTACGACCCGCTGGCCGTCTGGCTAACCGAGGCCCGCGCGCGCGGCCTGGAGCTGCATGCCTGGATCAACCCCTACCGCGCCCGCCACAGCTCGGCCAAGTCCGCCATGGCCGAGAGCCACATCGGCCGCAGCCGCGACTGGGTCAAGCGCTATGGCGACCAGCTCTGGATGGACCCGGGCGACGCCGCGGCCGCCGAGCAGACCCTGGCCGTGGTGCGCGACATCCTGAGCCGCTACGCCGTCGACGGCATCCACATCGACGACTACTTCTATCCCTACCCCATCACGGATGCGGCCACCAAGCAGGAAGTCGACTTCCCCGACGAGACGAGCTGGCAGCGCTACACGGCCAAGGGCGGGTCTCTGAGCCGCCACGACTGGCGCCGCTACAACGTCAACACGCTGGTGCAGCGCATGTACGCGCTAGCCCACGAGGTGCGGCCCGGCACGCGCGTCGGCGTCAGCCCCTTCGGCATTCCCAAGCCCGGCGCGCGCCCAGCCGGCATCAGCGGCTTCAGCCAGTACGACAAGCTCTACGCCGACGTCGAGCTGTGGCTGCGCGAGGGCTGGATGGACTATCTCGCGCCCCAGCTCTACTGGCCGCGCGCGCAAACGGCCCAGTCCTTCGAACCGCTGCTGCAGGCCTGGCGCGCGTCCAACCCCCTGGGCCGGCCCATCCATCCGGGCCTGTTCACCAGCCGCATCAACGACACCGACAAGAGCTGGCAGCCCGACGAGGTGCTGGCACAGATCGACATCATCCGGCGCGTCTCGCCGGGCAGCGGCCACATCCACTTCAGCATGGCGGCGCTGGCGCAGAACCGCAAGGGCATTGCCGACGCGCTGCGAGCCGGGCCCTACGCCCAGCCCTGAGCCCGCGCTTCAGTAGGCGTAGGCAATCTTGCGCAACTGCACCTCGTAGCTGCGGTCGCTGGTGCTCAGCGACGACGAGGTGCTCTTCACGCGCAGATAGACCGCCAGCGTCTTGCCCGTCGCGTTGAAGTAGTTGACCTCGGTCTTGCCGTTGACGATGGCGGCGGCCTTGATCAGCTTGCCGCTGGCGTCCAGCAGCTCCATCGTCGCGTTGAAGGGGAAGATATCCAGCAGCGTCGGCGGGTCCAGCGTCAGCGTGGTCTGCAGCGTCGTCGAGGCGGCCAGGTTGATCGAGTAGATGTCGACGAACTGCGGGTAGGCCGGCTGCAGCGTGCCGCGCACCCGCGCCGGGAACACGTTCAGGTACTGGGCCTGGGCCAGCGTGTCGTTGGGCTCCTTCTCAAGACGCAGGCCCCGCGCCGCGATGATGGCCTGCTCGGCGTCGACGATGCCGGCGCCACAACCCGTGCAGCTGCCCGGGAAGGTGCGCGCGGTGGACCGCATCAAGGAGGCCATGTCCGAAGGCAGCACCGTCGAGTTGACGGCCGCCATCAGCGCGGCCACGCCGGCGACATGGGGCGCCGCCATCGACGTGCCGCGCAGCCAGCTGTAGCCGTCGGCCACCGGGCCGTTCATGCCGGAGTTGGACAGCGACAGCACGTTGCCGTAGGTCGCGTCGCCGCCCGGCGCCGCGATGTCCACCATGTCGCCGTAGTTGGAATAGCTGGAGCGCGCGCCGACCTTGTTCGTCGCGGCCACGGCCATCACATGCTTGCAGTTGGCCGGCGTCTGCTTGGCGACGTCCTGGTTGTCGTTGCCAGCTGCGACGACGATCAGCGCCCCCTTGTTGTAGGCGTAGTTGATGGCCGACTGCGTGATGCTGGCGCAGGCCGCCTCGCCGCCCAGCGACAGGTTCAGGATCAGCGCCGGGTTGGCGTTGGCCGGCACGCCGGCCACCGAGCCGCCCGCGGCCCAGACGATGCCGTCGGCGATGTCCGACGTGGCCCCGCCGCACTTGCCCAGCACGCGCACCGGCACGATCCTGGCCTTGGGCGCCACGCCGGTGACGCCCAGCGCGTTGTTGCCCACGGCGGCGATGGTGCCGGCGACATGGGTGCCGTGCCAGCTGCTGTTCTGGGCCGGCTTGTCGGTGCCGCACTGGTCGGCGGTGACGTTGTCGCCGGGGTCGCTCGCATTGCTGTCGCGGCCGCCGCCGTCGCCGGCGCGGGTGCTGTCGGTGATGAAGTCATAGCCCGGCAGCAGGTTGGCCGCGATGTCGGCATGCGGCAGCACGCCGGTGTCCAGCACCGCCACGCGCACGCCGGAGCCCATGCCGATGTCCCAGGCCTTGGGCGCGTTGATGCCACCGGTCGGGTCGCTCATGTCCCACTGGTTGGCCCAGTTCGTGTCATTGGGCGTGAAGGTGGGACGCATGACGTGGTCGATCTCGACGGACTCGATGCTCGGGTCCGACAGCTGGATGTCGCGCGCCAGCTGGGCCAGCGCGCTGGCCGGCACGCGCTGGGCGAGGCGAATGACGCGGTGGCCCAGTGCGCTCTCGCGATCAAAGGCCACGCGCTGGCCGCGCGCCTCGCTCATGGCGCGAAAGCCCTGCAGCGCGGCCTTGGCCGCCACCGGCGTGCGCGCGCCGTCGCGGAACTTGATGATGAGGCCGGCGGCCTGGGGCTCGGCTCGGCTCATCGCGACCTGGGCCTGAGCCTCGGCGGCGGCAGGGTTCAGGCCGAACAGCGCAGCAGCGACGAGGCTCAGTGCGAAAGTCTTGCGGGTCGAATGCATGAAAGTGGCTCCGTGTTGAAAGTGCCCTCATGCTCGACAGCGCCGGTTGCAGCTGCGCTTCAATGCTGGCGGCGTTTGGTTTCGTTTGTTTCTCAGCGCCGGCCCCTAACTCGCAATTTCGTGGCCCGATGTCATGCAGGCTTCATGCTGCCTGCCTAGCGTGCCGGGCATGCAACCCCAAGGACTGACCATGCCCCGCACCCTCGCCCGCCTCGCCGTGATGGCCCTGGCCGCCACCAGCCTGACCGCCCTGGCCCACGACGGCGATCGCCGCGACGGCATCGCCAGCGTGCAGCTCGGCCCGCGCCCCTTCTTCCTTGTCAACGACATGGCCGACAGCCCGCTGAAGAAGCGGCTGCAGCATTGCGCCGCCACGCGCGAAAACTACCGCCCCACGCTGTTCTCCATCGGCCATCGCGGCGCGGCGCTGCAGTTCCCGGAGCACACCAAGGAGAGCTATGAGGCCGCCGCGCGCATGGGCGCCGGCATCGTCGAGTGCGACGTGACCTTCACCAAGGACAAGGAACTCGTCTGCCGCCACGCGCAGAACGATCTGCACACGACGACCAACATCCTCGCCACGCCGTTGGCGAGCAGGTGCATCAAACCCTTCACGCCGGCCGCCTTCGACGCCGCCGGCAACCTGGCCGCACCCGCCGCCGCCGAGTGCCGCACCAGCGAGCTGACGCTGGCCGAGTTCAAGACCCTGCGCGGCAAGATGGACGCCTTCAACCCGCGCGGCCGCACGGTAGCCGAGTACATGGCCGGCACGCCCAACTGGCGCACCGACCTCTATGCCGGGCCCAGCAGCGGCACGCTGCTGACGCTGAAGGAAGCCATCGCGCTGTTCAAGAAGCTCGACGTCAAGATGACGCCGGAGCTGAAGGCGCCCAGCGTGGTCATGCCCTTCGATGGCTTCACCCAGGCCGCCTATGCGCAGAAGATGATCGACGAGCACAAGGCCGCCGGCGTGCCGGCGCGCGACGTCTGGGCGCAGAGCTTCGACCTCAACGACATCCTCTACTGGGTCAAGAACGAGCCGGCTTTCGGCCGCCAGGCCGTCTACCTGGACGACGCCAACGTGCCGGCCGACGTGCCCACCGCCGAGCAGCTCAAGGCCTACCGCGCCCAGGGCGTGCGCATCGTCGCGCCGCCGCTGTGGGTGCTGCTCGCGGCTGACACCAGCGGCAACCTGCTGCCTTCGCAATACGCACGCAATGCCAAGGCCGCCGGCCTGGACATCATCACGTGGTCGCTGGAGCGCAGCGGCATCCTGGCCGACGGCAGCAACGGCTCCTACTACCAGACCTTCGACAGCGCCATCACCCGCGAGGGCGACATGTTCCGCATGCTGGACGTGCTGGCCCAGGACATCGGCGTGATCGGCGTGTTCTCGGACTGGCCGGCCACCGTCAGCTTCTACGCCAACTGCACGGGCCAGCGCTGAGCCGTGGTGCGCGGCGCCGGGCTCACTTGCTGAGTTCGGCGTCCATCCAGGCCAGGCGTTCGCGCTGCCAGCGCAGCATCTCCCTGACCTCGCCGTCATAGCTGCCCATGGCGATGCGGGTGTACCAGCTCACCCAGTCGAAGATCGGCCACTTGACGAAGTTCTTCTGCTGGCCCTTGGTCATCCAGGCGGCGCGGGCCTCGGCGTAGTTGAGGATCTGCTCGAACTTGCCATCGGCCTTCAAGGCCAGCCAGCGCGCCTTGACCTTGGCGGCGAAGGCCGGGTCCTCGAACAGGCGGGCGAACCACGGGTACTGGCGCAGATGCCAGCCCGCCGTCTTGTCCACGTTGTTGTAGCCAGCGTTGCCGAAGGCGAGGTCGAAGTCCCAGATGGGGCCGAAGTGGAGCTTGCCGTCACGCTTCTTGGCCATGAAGAAGCTCGCGATGGCGCCGTCGACGTTCTTGGCGAACTCGTTGATGAGGTAGTAGTCGATGACCGAATCGACGTCCAGGTATTTGGCATAGCCCGTGGCCGGGTCCTTGAAGTCGGCGCCGAACAGCGCGGCTTCCGCATCGGCAAAGTACTTCTCGAGATAGGCCCGCTGCGCCGCCCACTCGGGCCTGTACATGTCCTCGGGCTCCTTCACGCAGAAGGGCGCGCTGCGCGTCGAATCCACGCAGTACTGCGTGTCGCGCTGGGTGTTGACGCCGTTGACGCAGAAGGTCGAGAACGCCGCCGCATCCGGGTCCCGGCAGTAGTCCTTGTGCATGCGGAAGTCCACCTCGATGAGGTAGCCGCCGGAGATCTTGTCGGGCGCGGTGTCGCCGGCCTTGAGCTCGGGGATGTCGACGCGGTCCTTGGCCACGCGGATCTGCTCCGCCAACTGGTAGAGGCCACGGTACTCGCCGTTCAGCGTCACCTCCACGACCTGGTCGCGCACCGTGTAGGCCATGCCGAGGCTGCGGCTCAGCGAGAAGGCCATGTCGTTGCGCATCAGCGTCTTGTCCGCGTAGTTGGCCAGCAGCACCCAGTGCTTGCTGGACGGCATGCCCGCCAGCGCCGTCGCATTGCCCAGCTTGATGCGATAGGGCTTCTTGGGCCAGTCCCAGGTCGAGTTGCCGCGGCCGCGGATCTCCAGCGCGCCCTCGGCCGCCGCCAGGCCGGCGCCGGCGAGCTTGAAGCTGCCCTTCACATAGTCCTCGCGATTGAGGATGGGGGCAGCGTTGGTGGTCGTGATCTCCAACTGCGCGAAGGACTCCGCCGTGCCGGTGGGGAACCACGCCGGGGGCGGCGCGGGCGCGGGGGCCGGGGCCGGAGCGGGTGCGGGCGCCGGGGTCGGCGCTGGGGCAGGTGCGGGCGCTGGAGCGGGGGCAGGAGGTGGTGGCGTGGAACCGCCTCCACCGCCGCCGCAGCCGGCGACCAGCCATCCGGCCGCAGCAGCGGCCAGCCATTTGTTGTTGTTGTTCTTCGTCATCCCTGCCATCTCCGTGCAGATCCGCCGCGAACGCGACGGCGCACGAGTTTAGGCAGGGCTCGCCGCGCCGTGGTTACGGCTGGGGTACGGGCGCAAGGCCGGGCGAAGGGCTACATTGCACGAGAAGCCCGCACCTCATCCCGGCATGCGCTCCGTCGTCCGCCTCTTGTGCCTCGTCCTCGCCCTGCCCGGCGCGTTCGCGTCGGCCTGCGAGCTGCGCATGACCTGGAAGCATGAACCGCCCTACCAGTACGAGGACGAGCAGCGCCGGCTCACAGGCCTGGAGGTCGAAGTCGCGCGTGCGGCCCTGGCGCGCATGGCCTGCCGGCTGGTCCCCGTGGAGCTGCCCTTCGCCCGCGCGATGGCGGAGCTCGAAGCCGGCCGCATCGACATCGTTCCCGGCGTGCTGGCCCGCCCCGAGCGCGAGCGCTATGCCCGCTTTTCGCTGCCGGGCGTGCGCACGCGCAACCTCGTGTTCCTGCGCAGCGACCTCGGCCCCGGCCAGCGCATCGCCACGCTGGACGAGCTGCGCGCGTCGGACCTGCGCGTGGGGGTGGAGCGCGGCACGGCCTACCGGGCCGAGTTGAAGGCCCGGCTCGCGCGGCCGGGCATGGAGCGCCGGCTGGAGGAGGCCACCAGCCTCGAAGGCCTGCTGCGCATGCTGCAGATGCAGCGCATCGATGCCTTCGTGGCCGACGAGTATTCGGCCAGTTTCCTGGCCCGCCAGCTCGGCCTCGGCTCGGCGATGCAGGCCAGCGCCATCGTCATCGATGAAGACGCGCCGGTGTTCGCCTTCTCGCGGATCAGCGTAAAGCCGGCTCTGGTGGAGCGCTTCAACGAAGCCCTCGACGCCCTGCAGCGCGACGGCACCCTCAAGCGGCTGGAGACCCAGTTCCTGCACCCACCGCCGACCTCGCGCCGCCCTTGAGCGTGGCGGATCAACTCAGCAGCAGCTTGGCCGCCGCGGTCATCGCGGCTTCGTCCTTCAGCACGTCGCCAGGCCGGCTGCCGTCGCCCAGCACGGCACCGCCCCAGCGCATCTTCATGTAGTCGGCGCTGAAGCGCAGGCTGTCCACCAGCGGCGCCGCCAGGTGGGGCGCCTCGCCGCTGCTGGTGGCGCACAGCACATACATCGCCTTGCCGGCCATCTGCGACTTGAAGTCCAGGCCGGGCACGCGCATGAAGGCGCTCCAGTGGTCGAGATAGAGCTTGAGCGGCGCCGGCAGGCTGTACCAGTACAGCGGCGCGGCGACGAGCATGTCCGTGGCCCAGAGGGTGTCCTTCAGGGCACGGCCGAGATCGCCCTCGGGCTCGGGGTATTGGCCGCTGCCCTCGTGGCGCACGTCCACAAAGGGCGGCATGGCCAGTTCAGCAAGACGCAGCCAGCGCACTTCCACGTCGCCGGGAAGGCCTTGCGTGGCCGCGCGGGCCATCAACTCGGCATTGCCATCGGCTCGCGTGCTGGCGAGCAGGACGAGCACACGGCGGGCGGCGGATTCGGTCATGGCAGGCGAAGGGTCTGGGGCAGAGGCCGCATCTTGTCCCGGGACGGCAACCCCTTGCCGGACTAGCCCTTTGGCGCTGGACCCCTCCATCTGCGGGGCGCCCCCAAGTCTTTGGGGTGGGCATGGCCTGCCGTCAGGCAGCCAATGGCCAAACCGCTTTTTCGGGAGACCCCCATGCGCCGAGCTCTCATTGCCTTCGCCTTGTCAGCCCTGGGCTCTGCCCACGCGGCGAGCGTGTCCGTCTACGCCTCGCTGGCAGCCTGGCAGGGCGCCGTCAGCGGCGCCATCCAGACCCAGGATTTCTCCGGCTACGCGACGGGCACCGACCTCACCGGCGTGCAGGTGCTGCCCGGCGTCACGCTGTCCAGCAACATCGGCCCCGTGGAGGTTTTCAGCGCCGCTGACCACCGCGCCAGCGCCTTCGGCCCGCAGCGCGCCCAGGGTGACGGCTACTACCAAGGCCAGTACGCCCTGCCCTTCCTCGCCGCGGCGCTGGACATCACGAGCTTCGAGGCCATCCCGGGCAATGCGTCCACGGCCATCGACGACGGCGTGCTGTCCTTCCTGTTCAGCGACGGCAGCACCCAGAGCATGAACATCTCCGGCAACCCCACCGGCGCGGCGATCTTCATCGGCATCGTGTCGGACGTGTCCATCACCTCCTTGCGCTGGACGGAGGCGCATGAGGGCAACGGCGGCAACGAAGAGACCGGGCTCGACAACCTGCGCGTGGCCATGCGCGCCGTCAACCAGCTGCCACTGCCGGGCACGCTGCCGCTGGCGATGCTGGCCCTGGGCATGCTGCCGCTGCTGCGAAACCGCAGGCGCTGAATCAGACGGGGCCGATAGGCGCCAGCCGCGCCACCTCCTCGTCGGCCCACAACCGGAAGTGGGCGACGAAATGCTGGCCCGAGCCGTCTTCCAGCCCGAAGCTGCCGCTGTTGCCGGGCGCCACGTCCAGCGTCATCTGCAGGCCGGCGAGGTAGTCGCACTGGGCCTCGCTGGCGTACACCGGCACCTCGGCCACTTCGCCCAAGCGGCGATCCCCGGCGCTCAGCTTCAGCTCGTGCACGGCAAAGCACATCGGCGCGCTGCCGGCGCAGCAGCCATGCGATTGGTAGAACAGCAGCTCGCCGTGCCGTCGCTTTAGCTCGCCGATCAAAGCCAGCGCGGCCTCGGTGGCCTGCACGCGTGGAATCAAGGCCGTCATGGTGAGAAGGGGCGACCGAGGCCGCCCCCTGGCTTGCGCCGTTCCGCTCAGAAGAAGCCCAGTGCGTTGGGGCTGTAGCTGACCAGCAGATTCTTGGTTTGCTGGTAGTGGTCGAGCATGGCCTTGTGGGTCTCGCGGCCGATGCCCGATTCCTTGTAGCCACCGAAGGCAGCGTGCGCCGGGTAGGCGTGATAGCAATTGGTCCAGACGCGGCCGGCCTGGATGGCGCGGCCCATGCGGTAGGCGCGGCTGCCGTCGCGGCTCCACACGCCGGCGCCCAGGCCATAGGGCGTGTCGTTGGCGATCTGCAGCGCCTCGGCCTCGGTCTTGAAGGTGGTCACGGCCAGCACCGGGCCGAAGATCTCCTCGCGGAAGATGCGCATATTGTTGTTGCCCTGGAAGAGGGTCGGCTGGATGTAGTAGCCGCCCGCCAGGTCGCCACCCAGCTGGGCTCGGTCGCCGCCGATCAGCACCTTGGCGCCTTCTTCCTTGCCCAGCGCCAGATAGGTCTGGATCTTGTCCATCTGCATGGCCGAGGCCTGCGCGCCCATCATGGTGTCGGTGTCCAGCGGGTTGCCTTGCTTGATGGCGGCCACGCGCTTCAAGGCACGCTCCATGAACTTGTCGTAGATCGACTCCTGGATCAGCGCGCGGCTGGGGCAGGTGCAGACCTCGCCCTGGTTGAAGGCGAACAGCACCAGGCCCTCGATGGCCTTGTCCAGGAAGGCGTCGTCTTCGGCCATCACATCCTCGAAGAAGATGTTGGGGCTCTTGCCACCCAGCTCCAGCGTGGCCGGGATCAGGTTGCTGGCCGCCGCCTGGGCGATGACCTTGCCGGTGGCCGTGGAGCCGGTGAAGGCGATCTTGGCGATGCGCTTGCTGGTGGCCAGCGGCATGCCGGCCTCGCGACCGAAACCGTTGACGATGTTCAGCACGCCCGCCGGCAGCAGGTCGGCGATCAGCTCGGCCATCAGCAGGATGCTGATGGGCGTGCTCTCCGCGGGCTTGAGCACGACGCAGTTGCCCGCGCCGATCGCCGGCGCCAGCTTCCAGGCGGCCATCAGGATGGGGAAGTTCCACGGAATGATCTGGCCCACCACGCCCAGCGGCTCCTGGAAGTGATACGCGATGGTGTTGCCGTCGATCTCGCTGAGCGCGCCTTCCTGCGCACGCACGCAGCCGGCGAAATAGCGGAAGTGATCCACTGTCAGCGGGATGTCGGCGTTCAGCGTCTCGCGGATGGGCTTGCCGTTGTCCACGCTCTCGGCATAGGCCAGCAGCTCCAGGTTCTGCTCGATGCGGTCGGCGATCTTCAGCAGGATGTTGGCCCGCTCGGCCGGCGGCGTGGCGCCCCACTTGGCCGCGGCGGCATGCGCGGCGTCCAGCGCCAGCTCAACGTCCGCAGCACCCGAGCGCGCAGCCTGGGTATAGACCTTGCCGTTGATCGGCGAGATCACGTCGAAATACTGGCCCTCGACAGGCGGTACGAACTTGCCACCGATGAAGTTGTCGTAGCGGGGCTTGTAGGCGATCTTGGCGCCGGCGGCGCCGGGGGCGGCGTAAACAGTCATGGCTTGTCTCCTGCGATGGGTTGAGGCAAGTCCATCAACGCAGAACCCGTGCCAGCACGCACCGAGCCCGCCATGGCCTGCTGCAGGGGCCGCAGCCAAGGGAAATCACCCGCCGGTTGTTGCAGGCTGGAGCAGTTCGGCACAGGAAGGCACACCTCGCCGGGCGCCCTTTCCGCCGCGGCGGCCGGCAGTGCTCCAACGGCCCGCTGTCACAGCACGGCGCAGCCTGTTCACGGCGCTGAACACCGCCCCCGGTGCAACCCTGCGTCCGGCCGGTCGCTGGACCCCGCGACTGCTCCATCTCGCGGCGATTTCGATTGGCATGGAGCTTGCGCCTTGGCAGGCCATCCGCTCGCCGCATCGGCATGGCGGTGCAAATCCATCAACAAAGGAGACAACGCCATGCAACTCAAACCTCTCGCCGCACTGCTGTCCGTGAGCTTGGGCCTGGTGGCCGCCGGCAGCGCCAGCGCCGCCGTGACCGACCAGATGATCGAGGCCTCGTCCAAGTCGGGCCAGGAAGTGCTGTCCTGGGGCCTGGGCACGCAGGGCCAGCGCCACTCGACGCTCAAGCAGGTCAACGTCGGCAACGTGGCCAAGCTGGCGCCGGTCTGGGCCTTCTCCTTCGGCGGCGAGAAGCAGCGCGGCCAGGAATCGCAACCGCTGATCCACAACGGCAAGATGTTCGTGACGGCCTCCTACTCGCGCATCTTTGCGCTGGACGCCGCCACCGGCGCCAAGCTGTGGAAGTACGAGCACCGCCTGCCCGACGGCATCATGCCCTGCTGCGACGTCGTCAACCGCGGCGCGGCCCTGTTCGACAACCTCGTCATCTTCGCCACGCTGGACGCCCAGATCGTGGCCCTGGACCAGACCACCGGCGACGTGGTCTGGAAGGAGAAGATCGACGACTACGCCGCCGGCTACTCCGCCACGGCCGCGCCCATCATTGCCCAGGGCCTGCTGCTGACGGGCGTGTCGGGCGGCGAGTTCGGCGTGGTGGGCCGTGTCGAGGCGCGTGACCCCAGGACCGGCAAGATGGTCTGGAGCCGCCCCACCGTCGAAGGGCATATGGGCTACACCTGGGACAAGGCCGGCGTGAAGCACGAGAACGGCATCTCCGGCACGCAGGGCAAGAGCTGGCCCGGCGACCTGTGGAAGACCGGCGGCGCGGCCACCTGGCTGGGCGGCACCTACGACCCCAAGACCGGCCTGGCCTATTTCGGCACCGGCAACCCCGCGCCGTGGAACAGCCATCTGCGCCAGGGCGACAACCTGTTCTCCTGCTCCACCGTCGCCATCGACGTGAAGACCGGCCAGATCAAGTGGCACTACCAGGGCACACCCAACGACGGCTGGGACTTCGACGGCGTCAACGAATTCATCACCTTCGACCAGGACGGCAAGCGCATGGGCGCCAAGGCCGACCGCAACGGCTTCTTCTACGTGCTGGACGCCGCCAACGGCCAGCTCGCCAACGCCTTCCCCTTCGTCAGGAAGATCAGCTGGGCCACCGGCATCGACCTGAAGACCGGCCGGCCCAACTTCGTGCCCGAGAACCGCCCCGGCGACCCGACCGCGGGTGCCGACGGCAAGAAGGGCAACTCGGTGTTCTCGTCGCCCTCCTTCCTGGGCGGCAAGAACCAGATGCCGATGGCCTACAGCCCCGACACCAAGCTCTTCTACGTGCCCGCCAACGAATGGGGCATGGAGATCTGGAACGAGCCCATCGCCTACAAGAAGGGCGCCGCCTACCTGGGCGCCGGCTTCACGATCAAGACGCTCAACGACGACTACATCGGCGCCCTGCGCGCGGTCGACCCCAAGACCGGCAAGATCGTCTGGGAGGTCAAGAACAACGCGCCGCTGTGGGGCGGTGTGCTGACCACCGCCGGCAACCTGGTGTTCTGGGGCACGCCCGAGGGCTACCTGAAGGCCGCTGACGCCAAGACCGGCAAGGTCGTCTGGCAGTTCCAGACCGGCTCGGGCGTCGTCGCGCCGCCGGTGTCCTGGCAGCAGAACGGCGAGCAGTACATCAGCGTCGTCTCCGGCTGGGGTGGCGCGGTGCCGCTGTGGGGCGGTGACGTGGCCAAGAAGGTCAGCTTCCTGGAGCAGGGCGGCATGGTCTGGGTCTTCAAGCTGCCCAAGTAAACCGCTCGTTTCGTCGTGACGGCGCCGGCCTGTGCAGGCCGGTGCCACGTTCATTCCCCGAGGTTCCCATGCATCCCACCCGCCGCATCTTCATGCTTCAGGCCACCACGGCCTGCCTCGCCTGCCCGGCCGTGGCCCAGACGACCACACCCGTCGACGAGGCCAGCGAAACCGCCGTGGCCCTGGGTTACAGGCACGACACGACCAAGGTCGACGCCGCCAAACATCCCAAGCACCAAACCAGCCAGCACTGCGCCAACTGCCAGTTCTGGCAGGCCAAGCCGACCGACGCGTGGAGCCCATGCGCGATGTTCGGCCGCAAGGCGCAAGTGGCCAAGAACGGCTGGTGTGCCGCCTGGGTCAAAGCTCCGGGGGGCTGAGCCCTAATTCCACGACTCCAGCGCCAGCGTGCGCGAGCCGCCCACCAGCATCGGCGAGGTGGACGGCTCGCTGCGCTCCAGCTTCACCAGGCCCACGCCGCGGCAGTACCACTCCACGGTCGTCAACGGCTGGTCCTTGAAGCCGCTGATGGCGTCGACGAAGACCCGCACCGTGGCGCTGCCGCGCACGCGCAGGCAGGGCGAGAACTTGCCGGCCGGCGTCTGCACCTCGTCGGCCACGGCCTCGATCTCGTAGAGCATGGGGATGCTGGGATGGCTGTGCTTGATCTCGCGCGGGTACTCGGCGGTGCGCATCAGCAAATAGGCCGTCGTCGGCGCCTGCCATTGCGTGCCCACGGCGAACGGCGCCTTCAGCACATAACGGCCCGGCGCATCGGCGACCGGGTCGGCCTGCATGTCGCTCTTGCTGGCCACGCGATAGATGCCGCTGTCGTCCGCTCGCAGCCAGTAGTTGACGCCGCTGTCGCTGCGGCGCTGCCAGGCGGGCTTGTCGTCGAGCACCAGGGTCTCGGAGCCGAGCGTGCGTAGCGTCAGGCTCTCGCGCTCGGACGTGTCGGCGCCGCTGCGCGTGGTGACGGTGTAGGTCCAGCGATGGCCGCTTTCGAGCGGAAACCATGACTGCCCCTCGGGCGCGCGGCTGCAACCGGTCAGGGCCATCAGCGTGAACAGAAGACTGCGTCGCATGCTCATTTTTCCGGTAGTTGCGGCAGCGGCATGTCGCGCAGCTTCACCTGCTGCTCGTCGCTGCCCGGGCGCAGCCAGGCCAGGCCCTTGCGGCCCACCTTGGGCTCGGCCGTGCCCAGCTGGGCGATGCCGTTGCGCACCTTCTTCAGGCCCTCGTTCAGCAGGCCATGCAGGTCCTTGCTGTAGGGCAGCAGATAGGCCCGTGGCTGGGCGGCGGGCTTGCCGTCCTCCACCGCGTTGACCCACACATAGAGGGCCCCGTCCCGCTTCGGCCCGGGTTCCTCGATGACGGCGGCCAGCAGCACGAAGCGCTCGGGCAGCGGGTCGCCGCTGGGCCAGCCCCACAGCGTGTGGACGGCCGCCTCGCCGTAGAAGTAGAAGCTGGTGACGCCCACCACCAGCAGGCCGCGCAGCCAGGCGGGCCAGCGCGAGTGCAGCAGGGCAAGCAGACACAGCAGCAGCAGGGCGGCGAAGCTGAGGATGATGGGCAGGGTCATGACGGTCTTTGCATCAGGCTCTTGGGCAGGGTGTTGACGTTGACGACGCTGCCGTCGGGCAGCAGCGTGAAGCGCACGGCGGTGGCTTCGTCGCCCTGACGGGCCAGCTTGACGGTGCCGTAGAAAACGACGTCGGCGCGGGGGTTGACCTTGATGACGGTGACGGTCACCGGCACCGGCTGGCCGTCGTGCGACTGGTAGTACTGGGCGTTGACCACGTGCTCGCCCGGCACCAGGCCGCGCAGCGTCACCACCTCCTGACGGAAGGGACTCTGGATGCGCAGGCCGTTGATGATGGTGGAGGCGTTGCCTTCGCCGCGGTCATCGCGGTCCAGGTACATCAGCCCTGCCTCGCGCTGGCGGAACCACACCAGGTTGCCGCCGGGGTCCTGCACCCAGGTGTCGATGTCGTTGGGGCTGTTGTCGGGCCAGGCGACGTTGATGAGGTACTCGGCCTTGGACGGCACGTCGCCGGCCTTGGTGGCGCGCGGGTTCATGGCCAGCAGGGCGACGATGAAGCAGAAGACGAAGCCGATCAGCAGGTTGAACAGCATGTCGTAGAAGGGGTCGACCTCGGCCTCGCGAGAGCCTCGTCTCAGGCGGCGCATGACGCACCGTCCTTCTTCAGCGCTGCACGCTGAATGTCGGCGACCAGGGCGTCAGCAAAGCGATCCAGCCTGGTGAGTTGAAGACCCAAGAGGATGTTCCCGACCAGCCCAACCATGGTCGTCAGCAGCGCCACGCCCAGGCCCGCCGTCAGGCTGCGCAACAGCTCCTGCGACTGCGAGGGATCAAAGCTCTGCACCTTGCCGATGGACAGGGCCAGCATCGAGAAGCCGATGACCTTGCCCAGCAGCCCCAGCTTGAGCTGGATGCCGTTGACCCACCAGGCCGTGCCATGCGGGCCGTGGCTGTGCTCCAGCAGCAGGTCGGTCGCCAGGTCGCCGGGCGCACCGAGGTATTCAGCCGCCCAGCAGGCCTCGTCGGCGCGAGCCAGCCGCGGGTCGGCGAGCAGGACACGCTGGCGCTGCAGCTCGCGCGAACGTTGGCCACACCACAGCGTCGAACACAGGAAGACGGCCATGATGACCAGCGTCAGCCCGGTCGGGTCGGCGCCCAGCAGCAGGGCCCAGACGCCGCGCACGCCGAGCAGCCAGGTGCAGAAGGCCAGGCCACCGCACAGCGTCAGCCACTCCAGCCACAGCGGCTCGGCCGGGCGCGATGGGCGGGTGAGGGGAACGGCGCTCACAGCTCGATCACCATGCCGTCATGCGCCACCTCGATGCCCCGCTCGGCCAGCTCGCGGTGCTGGGCGCCGCGCCGGTCGAGGATGGGGTTGCTGTGGTGGACGTGGGTCAGCACCTTGCGCGGTGCCCCGCTGGCCTGCAGCACCTCGATCATGCCGGCGCGCTCGCCATGGCGGCTCTGCGGCAGATGGCCCTTGGCGCTGGCGCTGACGCTGCCCACACCCGCCTCCTGCATGCCGTGTTCGGTCCAGAAGCTGCCGTCGACGACGGCGCAGTCGGCCTGGCGCATCCAGGCCAGCTCGGCCTCGCCGACGTTGGCCAGGGCTGGTGACAGGAACAGCCGCCGGCCGGTGCGCAGGTCCTGCACCTGCAGCGCGATGCATTCGCCCGCGGCTTCGCTGCGCAGGCGGGCATGGCGCGGCGCCTGCGCCGGCACGGCCACGGCGGAGAAGCTCAACGCCGGGAAGCCCGGGATCTCGAAGCTCGCGCTGCGCGTGTCGCCGGCGATGGGCAGCATGCGCCAGCGCACCCGGCAGTAGCTCTCCAGCACATGCAGCAGCGGCAGCTCGGCGGTCAGGTCCTCGAACACCAGCGGCGTGGCGTAGATCTCCAGCTCGCGGCTCTCGCGCAAGGAGAGCAGGCCCGCGACGTGATGCAGCCGCGAGTCCAGCAGCACGACGGCGCGGATGGGCATGTCACCCGCATGCGCCGGCTGCAGCGCCGGCGTGGCGCGGATCTGCTGCGGCAGGTCGGGCGAGGCGTTGATGAGCAGCCAGCCCTCGCCGGGCCGGCCGTCCTGGGAGATGGCGATGGAGCTCTGCGTGCGCGCGCTGGCGTCGAGCTCGCCGCGGCGAAAGGCGCTGCACAGCCGGCAATGGCAGTTCCACAACGGGAAGCCGCCGCCCGCGCCGGAACCGAGCACAAGGAGCTTCATGAGAAGCGTCCAAAGGAAAGACGGGGCATGGGTGCAAGGAGTCGAGTCAATGCACCCATGGGTGCAAGACCCGTGCCTTGCGAAAACACCGCTCCAGGCGGCGTCAATCAGGGGTTTTGCTCCAGTTCGGCACAGCGCAGAACACCTGCTCCCTCGGGAAAGTCCCGGGCCTGGTTTGAGGCCCGGGAACAACGCCAAACGCCTACGCCGGCCGCTCGGCGCTGTTCCAGCGCAGCTTGCGATAGATGGTGTTGCGGCTGATGCCCAGCTGCTTGGAGGCCAGCGAGATATTGCCGCCCACCGCATCCAGCGTCGCGCGGATCATGTCGATCTCGGCCTGCTCCAGCGTGCGCGCGGTGGCCACCGGCTCTGCAGCCGCCGCTACGGGCGGGCGGGCCGGGGATGCCTCGAAGGCCGGCCAGCCCGGCGTCGCCGCACAGTCCTGCACCGGCCGCGGCATGGAGAGAGCCGGTGCCGTCAACACGCCGCCGACAGTGCGCTGCATGTCTTCGAGGAAGTCGTCCGACAGATGGGCCTGCGTGACCAGATGCTCGCCGGCCGACATCACCGCCGCCGTGCGCAGCACATTGGCCAGCTGGCGGATGTTGCCCGGCCACTGGTAGCGGCGGAACATGCCCAGCACCTGGGGGCTCAGCTCCGGCGTGTCCTGCGGGCGCTCGGCCTGCAGGATGCGGCGCACGATGGCCTCGATGTCGGTGCGCTCGCGCAGCGCCGGCAGGCGCAGGGCCAGGCCGTTGAGGCGGTAGTAGAGGTCCTCGCGGAAGGACTGCGCGGCGATCATGTCGCGCAGGTTGCGGTGGGTGGCGCCGATGACGGCGATGTCCACCGCGATGGACTTGGTGCTGCCCAGCGGCGTCACGCTGCGCTCCTGCAGCGCGCGCAGCAATCGCGCCTGCAAGGGCAGCGGCATGTCGCCGATCTCATCGAGGAACAGCGTGCCGCCATTGGCCTGCACCAACCGCCCCGGCGCGCCCTTGCGCCGCGCGCCGGTGAAGGCGCCCTCCTCATAGCCGAACAGCTCGGCCTCGATCAGGCTCTCGGGAATCGACGCGCAGTTGACGGCCACGAAGGGCTGGCGTGAACGGGCCGAGTCGTGGTGCACGGCGCGGGCCAGCAGCTCCTTGCCGGTGCCGGTTTCGCCCAGCACCAGCAGCGGGATGCCCTTGTCCAGCACGCGCTTGACCTTCTGGATGACGGTCTCCAGCTGCGGGTCGCCGGTGCGCAGGTATTGCAGGCCCGAGAAGCGCTGCGCGCCGTTGGCCGTGGCCACGTCGGCCATCACCGCCGGGGCGGCGACGTCGCTCACGTCGGACACCTCGGTCGCCTCCACCGTGTCGCCGCGCAGCCCCGACACCACCGGCCGCGACGGCCAGTCAAAGCGCGCCCGCACATAGAAGCTCTGCCCCGTCGGCAGGCTCAGCTGCATGGGCGGCGACATGGGCATGCGGAAGTGGTCGTAAACGGCCGCCGGCGTCGTGCCGAGCAGGCTGCTCAGGCTGCGCGAGCGCAGCTCCGCGCCGCTGACGCCGAGCTGGTCCAACGCCGCGCGGTTGCCGCCCAGCAGCTTGCCCTCGGGTGACACGACGAGGATGCCTTCGAGCAGGGTGCCGATGAACTCGGGCCGGCTGTGGAAGTGCAGGCGCAGGCGGTTGTTGTAGTCGTCCGAGAGCCAGTGGTTCTCGATCATGCGGGCCGACATGCGCACCAGACCCATGGTGTGCTGGTGGTAGCCGCGGTGGTCGCCGGTCACGTCCAGCACGCCCAGCATGTTGCCGCGCGGGTCGAAGATGGGCGAGGCCGAGCAGGTCAGGAAGTTGTTGGCATGGATGAAGTGCTCGCCGCCATGCACGAGGGTGGGCACCTCCTCGAACAGCGCCGTGCCGATGGCGTTGGTGCCCTTGGCATGCTCGGCCCAGTTCTCGCCCGGGGCCAGCGCCACGCGCTGGGCGCGGATCAGGAAACCGTCGTCGCCCACCGAGTGCAGGATGGTGCCCTGCGCGTCGGTCAGCACGATCATGCTTTCGGTGTTGACGATCTGCTCGTAGAGCAGCTGCATCACCGGCGCGGCATGCGTGTACAGGCGGTGGTTGCGTTCCCGCGCAAGGTTGAGGTCGCTGCGGATCATCGGGTCGAGATCGCATTTCTCATGGCGCTTCAGGCCCAGCGCTTCGCTGCGCTGATGGCTGCGCTCGATGAAGGCCTGGCGTGGCGGCGCCTGTGGCACCGCGCCAACCGGCTCTTCGGTCTGGATGGACATAGAGGCTTTCATGGGACCTGCCTCCGCAGGCTTGTCTCCGGGGTGAGCGGTCGTGGCCGCACTTGTCTTTGAATCATCGTGTCCCAAACCGATCCGGCTGTCCATGACACCGATCAAGCGCGGATCACGCCACTGTTCCAAGTTGGAGCAATCCCGTCCTGGCATGTCGATTGCAGAAAGAAGGCCAAGCCCAGCGGGCGGACAGATCACGACCACAACGGAGACAGCCTCATGAAACCCCATCCCCTTGTCATTGGCGGCATCCTCTGCCTGGCCGCCGTCGCCGCGACCATGCAGGCCTGGGCCCACGGCGACGTCACGCCGCAAGCCGTGGACACCTCCACCCTGCCGCCGCTGGGAGAGGCCTGGCGCCCCGAGAACCCCTACCGCGGCAACGAGGCCGCCATCAAGGTCGGCACCTCGGCCTTCAACCAGAACTGCGCCCGCTGCCACGGCCTGGAAGCCATCTCGGGCGGCATCGCCCCCGACCTGCGCCGCCTGGACAACGACTGCACCACGCTGAAGGACGCCGCCAAGAAGGCCGCCTGCGTGAAGGAGAACGACGACTACTTCCTGAACACCGTTCGCCACGGCCGCAGCCGCAACGGCGCCGTCTACATGCCGCCCTTCGAAGGCGTGTTCAACCAGGAAGCCATGTGGGCCGTGAAGACCTATCTGGAAACGCGCCGGGAGAAGCCGCTGTGAGGCGCCGTGAACTGCTGGCCTGGGGCGCCGCAGCGGCCGCCTGGAGCAACGGCGCCGGTGCCGCCACGCTCGCCCAGGTGCGCGAACGCGGCCGCCTCGTCGTCGGTCTGTACGAGGACATGCCGCCCTTCCACGTCAAGGGCCAGGGCATCGACATGGAGCTGGGCAAGGCCCTGGCCGAGGCGCTGGGCGTCAAGTTCTCGCCGCTGCCCTTCAATGCCGACGAGAACATGAACGACGACCTGCGCAACATGGTCTGGAAGGGCCACTACCTCGGCTACGGCCCGGCCGACGTGCTGCTGCATGTACCGGTGGACCGCCCGCTGATCGACGCCACGCCGCAGGCCACCATCTTCGGCCCCTACTACCGTGAACGCGTCATGCTGGCGCGCCGCGTCGACGAGCTGCCCACGCTGGATGCGCTGTCCCAGCTCGGCAAGCGCCGCGTCGCCGTGCCGGGCCAGACGCTGGCGGGCTGGCTGATGATCGGCGCGGACAGCGGCGCCTACCGCGAGCAGTTGCTGACGCAGTTCAAGGACGGCTGTGAAGCGGCCCGCGCGCTGCAGCGCGGCGAGGTGGCCGCGGCGGCCGGCCTGGCCTCGGAACTGGAGGCGGTGCTGGCCGGGGATACTGCCTACCGCATCGAGCCCCTGCCTTCGCCCCGGGCGCCGCGCGACGGCTGGGCTGCCGGCATGGCCGTGAAGCGCGACGCCACCGACCTCGCCCAGGCCCTGCAGCAAGCGCTCAACGGCCTGGTGCAACAAGGCCGCGTGGCCGAGATCTTTGCCCAACACAAGGTGGCCTGGCGTTCGCCCTGAGCCGAACGACAGCCGCAGGAGACAAGCATGACTACAAATCGATTCGCGCACCTGACGCGAAGGACCGCCCTCGCACTCGCTGCCGCCAGCGCCACGGCTTATGCAGCACCCGTGCCGACCGTGCTCGAACCCGTCCTCGTCACCGCCACGCGCACCGAAGCCGCGCCTTTCGACGTGCCCGCCTCCATCGATCGCATCGACGGCGACGCGCTACGCGCCGGCCGCGCCCAGGTCAATATCTCCGAGGGCCTGGGCGCCGTGCCGGGCCTGCTGGCGCGCGACCGCCAGAACTACGCCCAGGACGTGCAGATCTCGGTGCGCGGCTTCGGCGCACGGGCCAGCTTCGGCATCCGCGGCGTGCGCGTCTATGTGGACGACATCCCCGCCACCCTGCCCGACGGCCAGGGCCAGATCACCAATGTCGAGATCGGCACGGTGGGCCGCGTGGAGGTGCTGCGCGGGCCGTTCTCGGCGCTGTACGGCAATTCCTCGGGCGGCGTCATCAGCATCTACTCCGAGAACCCCGCCGGCCCGCCGCGCCTGGACGCCGGCGTCAGCTTCGGCAGCGACGGCCTGCGTCGCGTGGCCGCCTCCAGCAGCGGCAAGGCCGGCGCCATCGGCTACACGCTGGGCGCCAGCCGCTTCGAGACCGACGGCTACCGCCAGCACAGCCAGACCGAAAGGCGCCTGGGCAATGCGCGACTGAACTTCAAGCTCGGCGCCGACACCCAGCTGACCCTCATCGCCAACAGCGTCGAGCTGCCCGAGGCCCAGGACCCGCTGGGCCTGACCCGCGCGCAATGGCAGGCCAACCCGCGCGGTGTCGACCCCGGCGCGCTGAGCTTCGACACGCGCAAGACCATGAAGCAGGCCCAGGGCGGCCTGGTGCTGGAGCACGGAATCGACGCCAGCAACTCGCTGCGCGTGATGGTCTACCAGGGCCACCGCACAACGACGCAGTTCCAGTCCATCCCGGTCGCCACGCAGGCCAGCCCCCTGCACCCCGGCGGCGTCATCGACCTGGCCCGCGACTACCAGGGCGCCGATGTGCGCTGGCGCTGGAAGAGCGCCACGGCCAGCGTCATCGCCGGCATCGCCGCCGATGAGCTGAGTGAGCACCGCGTCGGTTACCAGAACTTCATCGGCACGACCCTTGGCGTGCAAGGCGCCCTGCGCCGCGACGAGACCAACCACGTCAGCAATGCCGACCCCTATCTGCAGGCCGAATGGCGGCCCACGCCGGCCTGGCTGCTCAGCGCCGGCGTGAGGCGCAGCAAGGTCGACTTCCGCTCGACCGACGCCTACATCACCAAGACCAACCCCGACGACAGCGGCGCCGCCAGCTACGCGGCCAACCTGCCGGTGCTGGGCGCCAGCTACGCCGTCGACGACAGGCTGCGCGTCTACGCCACCGCCGGCCGCGGCTTCGAGACGCCCACGCTCAACGAGCTGGCCTACCGCCCCAGCGGTGGCACGGGCCTGAACTTCGGCCTGCAGGCCTCGCTGAGCCGCAGCATCGAAGCCGGCATCAAGGCCAAGCCCTGGGACGGCAGCGAACTCACGCTGGCGCTGTTCCAGACCGGCACCGAGCACGAGATCGTCACGCAGACCAATCTCGGCGGCCGCGCCACCTACCAGAACGCCGGCGCCACCCGCCGCCGCGGCCTGGAGGCGTCAGCTGCCTTCCAGCTCGCGCCCACGCTGCAGGCGCAAGTCGCCGCGACCTGGCTGGACGCGCGCTACCGCGACGGCTTCCTGACCTGCACGGCCACGCCCTGCGCCGCGGCCAACCAACAGGTCAACGCCGACAACCGCATCCCCGGCATCGCGCGCACGGCGGTCTATGGCGCGCTGACCTGGCAGCCCATCAGTGGCTGGCGCACCGGCCTGGAGGCGCGCGCACTGAGCAAGGTCTATGTCAACGACCTCAACAACGACGCCGCCCCCGGTTACGCGACGCTGGCCGCCCACGTCGGCTACCAGTTCAGCCTCGGCCCCTGGGACCTCGGCGCCTTGCTGCGCGTGGACAACCTGGGCGACCGCCGCTACGCCGGCTCCGTCATCGTCAACGACGGCAACGGCCGCTTCTTCGAGCCCGCACCGGGTCGCACCTTCCTCGCCAGTGCCAACGCGAGCTATCGCTTCTAGGAGAGCCGCCATGCACCGCCTCCTGCCCACGCTGACCCTGCTCGTCACGGCCATTGCCTCGGCGCATGCCGGCCCGCTGGCTTACGTCTCCAACGAGGGCTCGGGCACGCTCAGCGTCATCGACACCGCCACCGACGCCGTGCTCTACGAACTGCCCGCCGGCGCCAAGCCACGCGGCGCCGTCATCAGCCCCGATGGCCGCCGTGCCTATGTCAGCGACCAGCCCGGCAACCGCCTTGTCGTGCTCGACCTCGCCGCGCGCCGCCAGGCCGGCGAGATCCCGCTCGGCGAGTCACCCGAAGGCCTGGGCCAGTCCCCCGACGGCCGCTGGGTCGTGGCCGCCGTCGAAGAGGCCAACGAGATCGTCTTCGTCGACACGCGCACCATGGCCCGCAGCTTCGCCGTCAAGGTGAAGGGCAAGAACCCCGAGCACGCCGTCTTCAGCCCCGATGGGCGCTGGGTATTGGTCAGCGCGGAGGAAGGCAGCGCCGTGGACGTCATCGACGTGGACAAGCGCAGCCAGGTCGCGCAGATCCCCGTCGGCACGCGGCCGCGCGGCATCGGCTTCTCGCCGGACGGCAAGCGCGCCTTTGTCGCCGCCGAGATGTCCAGCGAGATCTATGTCATCAACACCCTGACCTTCACCGTGTTGAACAAGCTCAAGGCCGGCGCCAAGAGCAACGGCATCAGCGTGCACCCCGACGGCCGGCGCGTCTTCATCTCCAACGGCGGCGAGGCCAGTGTCTCGGTGCTGGACCTGGCGAGCATGACGCTGGTTGCCACCATCCCGGTCGGCCAGCGGCCCTGGAACATGGCGCTGACGCCCGACGGCAGCAAGCTCTACGTGGCCTGCGGGCGCTCCGGCGCCGTGTCGGTGATCGACACCGAGACCCAGCAGCGCGTGGCCGACGTGGCCGTGGGCAAGCTGCCCTGGGGCGTCGTGATCCGCTAGCAGCGGCACCCACAAGGAACACCATGACTCACCGCCACAGCAGATGCTGGGCGGCGCTGGCACTCGCCTATGCGTCCGCCTCCCACGCCCAGATCCATCAGCTCGAAAGGGTCGAGGTCGTCGCGCTGTCGCCGGTGCCGGGCGTGGATGTGCCGCGCGACTGGATCCCGTCGGCCGTGCAGACCGCCCGCGCCGCCGACCTCGAGCGCAGCCAGGCCCTGGACCTGAGCAGCTTCATGAACCGGCGCCTGGGCAGCGTCTACCTCAACGAGGTGCAGGGCAACCCGCTGCAGCCGGACCTGAATTTCCGCGGCTACACGGCCTCGCCGCTGCTGGGCTCGCAGCAGGGCCTGTCGCTGTATCTGGACGGTGTGCGCCTCAACCAGCCCTTCGGCGATGTCGTCAGCTGGGACCTGCTGCCCAGGTCGGCCATCGCCGCCGTCGCGCTCAACCCGGGCTCCAACCCGCTGTTCGGCCTCAACACGCTGGGCGGCGCGCTGGCGGTACAGACCAAGGATGGGCTGAAGCACCCCGGCAGCTCGCTGCAACTGCTGGCCGGCTCGCACCGCCGCAGCGCCGTCGAGTTCGAGCATGGCGGTGCCGACGCCGAAGGCCGGCACTGGTTCATCACCGGCAACCAGTTCAACGAGCGCGGCTGGCGGGCCGACTCGCCGTCCCACGTGAGCCAGCTCTTCGCCAAGCTCGGCCGGCGCAGCGGCGACACCGACGTCGCCCTCACCGCCGCGCTGGCCCGCACCAGCCTGAACGGCAACGGCCTGCAGGAACAGCGCTTTCTCGACCGCGACCGCGCCAGCGTCTACACCCGGCCCGACAACACCAGGAACCGCTCGGTCCTGCTCAACCTCGCGCTGTCGCAGAGCCTGAACGCGCAGTGGACGCTGAGCGGCAACGCCTACGCGCGGCTGATCCGCACCCGCACCTACAACGGCGACCTCAACGACGACGCGCTGGACCAGTCCCTCTACCAGCCCAGCGCCGCCGAACGCGCGGCCCTCGCCGGCGCGGGCTACACCGGCTTCCCGACCGCCGGCGAGAGCGCGGCCAACACGCCCTTCCCGAAGTGGCGCTGCATCGCCCAGGCCCTGCTGAAGGACGAGCCGGCCGAGAAGTGCAATGGCGTCATCAACCAGACCCGCACCCATCAGCACAACCAGGGCTTCACCGCCCAGCTCGGCCACGACGGCCCGCTGTTCGGCCTCAAGAGCCAGTCCCTCATTGGCGCCGCGGCCGACTTCAGCCGCAGCCACTTCATGCAGGGCTCAGAGCTGGGCTATCTCAACGCCGACCGCGGCATCGCCGGTGTCGGCGCCTTCGGTGACGGCATCAGCGGCGGCGAAGTGGATGGCGCGCCCTACGACACGCGCGTCGACCTGGCCGGCCGCACGCGCACGCTCAGCGTCTTCGCCAGCACGGTGCTGGGCATCGCCGACGGCACGCACCTGACGCTGTCGGGCCGCTACAACCAAAGCACGGTGCGCAACCGCGATGCCATCACGCCCGGTGGCAGCGCGGGTTCGCTGGACGGCGACCACCGCTTCAGCCGCTTCAACCCCGCCATCGGCCTGACCTTCACGCCGGTGGCCGGCATCAACGCCTGGGTGGGCGTCAACCAGGGCAGCCGCGACCCGTCGTCCATCGAACTCGGCTGCGCCGACCCCGCCAACCCCTGCAAGCTGCCCAATGCCTTCGCCGGCGACCCGCCGCTCAAGCAGGTCGTCACGACGACTGCCGAGGCGGGCATCCGCAGCGCATCAGGCGGCCCGCTGGCCTGGAGCGTCGGCGTGTTCCGCTCCGACAACCGCGACGACCTGCTCTTCGTTGCCGACGACGCGGCCGGCTTTGGCTACTTCAAGAACTTCGGCAAGACGCGCCGCCAGGGCGTCGAGCTGGGCCTGTGCAGCCAGCCGGCCAAGGGCCTGACGGCGGGCGTGAATCTCACGTTGCTGGACGCCAGCTACCGCACGGCCGAGGTCGTCAACGGCGCGTCCAACAGCAGCAACGATGCGGCGCTGGCGGGCCTGCCCGGCGTGGACGGCAATATCCAGATCAGCCCCGGTGATCGCATCCCGCTGGTGCCACGCAAGATGCTCAAGCTCTATGCCGATCTCGACCTCGGCGAGGCCTGGAGCCTCGGTGCGGACGCCATGGCGATGGGCGGCTCGACGGCGCGCGGCAACGAGAACGGCCAGCACCGGCCCGACGGCAGCCACTACCTCGGCGCGGGTCGCAGTGCCGGCTACGCGGTGCTGTACATCACTGCGGCCTGGAAGCCGAGCAAGGGGCTGAAGCTGTTCGCCCAGGTCAACAACCTGCTCGACCGCGCCTACGCCACCGCCGCCCAGCTCGGCCCCACGGGCTTCAACGAGGCGGGCAACTTCCAGAGCCGGCCCTTTGCGGCCAACGCCAACGGTGACCGGCCGTTGCGCCACGCGACCTTCTACGCGCCGGGTGCGCCGCGGGCTGTGTCACTGGGTCTCAGGTACGAGTACTAGCCCTTGGGCGTTGCTACACGCGGGCACAACGCGCCCGCGGCGCACGCAACAGCGCACCTGCGTACACACCCGCAACTGCGTGCCAGCACGGCACGCCCGATTGCTCCTACTGCGCCGCGCGGCAACGCCCGCGCGCGCCACTCGCTCCAGCCCGGTACTGGCACAGCGCTTGCGCAAAGCGCTTCGGCCACATCACCACAACTGGAGACAACATGAACACGACTCGTACCCTTATCGCCACCGCGATCGCCGCAACAAGCACGGTTGCCCATGCCGCCGACTTCAAGGCCGGCGAATGGGACCTGAGCCTGGGCGGCATCGTCAACGCCTACTACACCCACACCAGCTGCTCGGGCTCGCAGGCCGTCGGCGGCGTGGCGCTGGCGACCAAGGGCCTGGGCTGCGGCGGCACTGACGGCCGCACCGTCATCGGCAACGGCCTGCTGCCCAATGCCCTCACCACCACGGCCAAGACGCGCCAGGACGGCTACGACATCCAGGCCACGCTGATGATCGGTGCGGCCGTCGCCTCGGGCGACGCGATCTCCAACAACAGCAACGTCGACGTGCGCCAGGGCTTCGTCACCTTCGGCAATGCCGCCATTGGCACGGTCAAGCTCGGCCGCGACTACGGCCTGTTCGGCCAGTCCGCCATCCTCGGCGACATGACCCTGCTCGGCGCCGGCGCGCCCGTCGCCGCCACCCAGCGCAACCGCGTCACGCTGGGCCACATCGGCTCCGGCTACACCTACCTCGGCACCTACGGCCAGATCGCCTACAGCCTGCCCGCCAGCGGCGGCTTCTCCGCCACGGTAGCGCTGATGAGCCCCGTCGACGCTGGCGCCTCCATCGGCCGCAACGAGCCGCAGCTCCAGGCGCTGGCGACAGCCAAGTTCGACGGCGGCAAGGCCTGGGTGGGCGTGAAGCGCCAGAAGTTCGAAGGCACGGGCGGCGCGGCCAGCTTCACGATGAATGCGGCCGAGGTCGGCGCCAGCGTCAGCGTCGGCGCGCTGGGCTTTGCGGCCAATCTGCAATCGGGCAAGGGCCTGGGCGTGCTGTCCGACGGCGACAGCGGCAACCGCAAGCAGACCAACCTGCTGCTGCAAGCCACCTGGCAGGCCACGGCCAAGACCAAGTTCGGGCTCAACTGGGGCGAGAGCAAGCTGAAGGATGGCGCAGCGGCCGACTTGCGCAGCAACACCAATGTGACGGCCGGCCTGTACTACGGGCTGACCAAGAGCGTGACGCTGGTGGGGGAGCTGAGCCGGACGACGTCGAAGCCGGTGGCGGGTGCCGACGCGCGGATGAACGGGGTGGCGTTGGGCGGCATCGTGTTCTTCTGACGCCTGATCGCGGCGCCTCGGCCTACGGCGCCGCGCATGGATCGTTCCTAACATCGTCGCTCTGAAGCTGGCAAGGGCCGGCTTCGTCAACACGGGACGGCCCGCCTGCCGGGCCGTTGGCGGAACAAGCGATGCGCAAGGGCACCATGGCTTCCTATCTGGCGGTCGCACTGGCCACGACGGTGCTGACCCTGTTGGGCGTGCTCGTCTACCAGAACCTGGCGGGCCACGAGAAGAAGATCGAGCAGCAGCTGCCCAAGCTGTACGAGACCGATGACGCGGAGTTCCGCCGTGCGCTGGGCGCGTTGCTCGGCCCGCAGATCGTCGAGGGCAACCAGGTCGAGACCCTGCTCAACGGCGACGAGATCTTCCCCGCCATGCTGGCCGCCATCCGCTCGGCCCGCACGACCATCACCTTCGAGACCTACATCTACTGGTCGGGCAGCATCGGCCGCGAGTTCGTCGAGGCGCTGACGGAACGCGCCCGCGCCGGCGTCAAGGTGCACGTGCTGCTGGACTGGGTGGGCAGCATGAAGATGGACGCGGCGCTCGTGCAGGAGATGAAGGACGGCGGCGTGGAATGCGTGCGCTTTCACGAGCCGCGCTTTGCCAACTGGGGCCAGCTGAACAACCGCACCCACCGCAAGCTGCTGGTGGTGGACGGGCGCGTGGGCTTCACCGGCGGCGTCGGCATCGCCGACCAATGGCGCGGCAAGGCACGCGACAAGAGCGAGTGGCGCGACACGCACTACCGCGTCGAGGGCCCGGTGGTGGCGCAGATGCAGTCCGTGTTCCTGGACAACTGGATGCGCGCCACCGGCAAGGTGCTGCACGGCGAAAACTACTTCCCGGCGCTGAAGCCCGCCGGCCCCTACGCCGCGCAGATGTTCAGCAGCTCGCCCAGCGGCGGCAGCGAAAGCATGCAGCTGATGTACCTGCTGGCCATCACCGCCGCCCGCAGGAGCATCGACCTGGCCAACTCCTACTTCGTGCCCGACGAGCTGACGGTCCGGACCCTCATCGACGCCGCCAAGCGCGGCGTCAAGATCCGCGTGGTGACCCCCAGCGAGCACATCGATTCAGAGGTGGTGCGCCTGGCCTCGCGCAGCGACTGGGGCCCCATGCTGGAGGCCGGCATCGAGTTCGCCGAGTACCAGCCCACCATGTTCCATGTGAAGGGCATCGTCGTGGACGGCATCTTCTCGTCGGTGGGCTCGACGAACTTCGACAACCGCTCCTTCCGCCTCAATGACGAGGCCAACCTCAATGTGTTGAGCGCGGACTTTGGCCGCGTCCAGCAGCAGGTGTTCGAGGCCGACTGGGCCAAGGCACGCCGCGTCACGCTGGAGGACTGGCGCCACCGCCCCTGGACCGAGAGGCTGCTGGAACACGCGGCCAAGGCGCTGCACACCCAGCTCTGAAGGCGGCGTCTTTCAGGCCTGCGCGTCGTCGCGCGCGGCATTGCCGCCTACACGGGGCGCGCGAGCGACCGCCTAGATTGGGGCATTGCCCATTTGAAAGCCCGCCATGCGCGCCCTCTTCGTCACCACCAGCGCCACCCAGCTCGCGCCCGACCATCCCACCGGCCTGTGGCTGGAGGAATTCGCCGTGCCCTATCTGGCAGCCACCGAGGCCGGCATCACCGTCACGGTCGCATCGCCCCAGGGCGGCTCCGTGCCCCTGGACCCCAAGACCGAACCGACCGACAAGCAGCGCGACACCTGGGCCAGGCCTCTGGAAGCGCTGCGGCACAGCGTCACGCTGGCGTCCATGCGGGACGAGACCTTCGACGCCATCTTCATCCCCGGCGGCCATGGCCCGATGGTGGACCTGGCCCAGGACGCCACCCTGCACGCCCTGGTGGCGCGGCACGATGCGAACGGCAAGGTGATCGCCGCCGTCTGCCACGGCCCGGCCGCGCTGGTGCATGCCAAGCGCGCCGATGGCCAGCCCTTCTTCCAGGGCCGCCGCGCCACCGGCTTCACCAATGCCGAGGAGTTCCTGGCGCGCCTGAAGGACGTCGTCCCCTTCCTGCTGGAAGACGAGATGAAGGCCGCCGGCGCCGATTTCCATTCCGCGCTGCTGCCCCTGCTCAGCCACGTCGAGCAGGACGGCAACCTGATCACCGGCCAGAACCCGAATTCGAGCGAAGCGGTGGCGAAGGCCTTGGTCGCGGCGCTCTCGGGGCGCTGACCCGCGCGTTGACGCCTTGCGCGGAGCACGGCCGCGGCGACTCCGCCCCTGGCATGCTTCGCCGCAGCCTGGAGGCGTCAGGCTTCTTCCAGCTCGCGCCCACGCTGCAGGCGCAAGTCGCCGCCACCTGGCTGGACGCGCGCTACCGCGACGGTTTCCTGACCTGCACCGCCACGCCCTGCGCCGCGGCCAACCAACAGGTCAATGCAGACAACCGCATCCCCGGCATCGCCCGCACGGCGGTCTATGGTGCGCTGACCTGGCAGCCCACCAGCGGCTGGCGCACGGGGCTGGAGGCGCGCGCGCTGAGCAAGGTCTACGTCAACGACCTCAACAGCGACGCGGCGCCCGGCTACGCCACGCTGGCCGCGCACGTCGGCTACCAGTTCAGCCTCGGGCCCTGGGACCTGGGCGCGCTGCTGCGCGTGGACAACCTGGCGGGTCGGCGTTATGCGGGCTCGGTCATCGTCAACGACGGGAATGGGCGGTTCTTTGAGCCGGCGCCGGGGCGGACGTGGCTGGCGAGCGCGAACGCGAGTTATCGCTTTTGCTCGGATGAGCAGGCCACGGCCAAGACCAAGTTCGGCCTGAACTGGGGCGAGAGCAAGCTGAAGAACGGCGCTGCGAACAACGACCTGCGCAGCAACACCAATGTGACGGCCGGCCTCTATTACGGCCTGACCAAGAGCGTGACGCTGGTGGGCGAGCTGAGCCGGACGACATCCAAGCCGGTGGTGGGGGACTCGGCGCGGATGAATGGGGTGGCGCTCGGCGGCATCGTGTTCTTCTGACGATCAAGCGCCGTCGATGCGTGGCCACGATGACACCTTTCCCAACTGGCGCCTGATTCGAGTGGCCCGTACGTAGTCCACGTAGCCACCTCAGTGTGAGCCCCGCGCCCTGCGCCTCAGCAACACTGGGGTGAGCTAAAGATTTTTAGATCTGAGCGGATCGACCTGAACCCGAACTTGCGCCCCCGACCTCGTGACTAACGGAATCGTACATCCTCAAATCTGAGGAGGCGGCTTACAGATAGCTGCAATAACGTCGTTTGGCTTGGTCTATAGAACCGCGGGGACAAGAGGAATTCATGGCATCTGCAGACGCCTCAGAGCCAGACATTAAAGAGCACATTACCCATGCTCGGCTTGTTCATTTCAGCTTGCTGGCGGCCTGCTTAGCGACGCTTGTCGCAATTCTTCCTTCCGGCTCTGATTCTCTTGCCAAGGCGATGGATGAGATCGAAGTCATAAAAAGACTTGTTTACAAGATACCTGGGGAATGGAACCGAGAATACTACGTCGCAAGCAACCAACCAAACTGCCCCCAGCAGCATCACGATTTCAATATCATCAGTTTTGATCAGAAATTTAATGGGCTAAAGATTCCCGCTTTTGGTGACTGCGAAATCCATGCCATATCCATTCAGAAGCCAATTCTCGAAGGTGACACTAAGGACCGAGTTTGGGATCTTATGGAGCTAGGGGCGGGACCCTCTTATTTTAAAAACAAAGCCGCAATTCTGTCGGACCTTACCATCAACGAATTCAAGCAATTTTGGGACGCCCTCCATTCTGCAGGGAAGCCCATAAAGCTTGAAGGATTCAGCAGAGGCATTGCCTTCCCAAAGAGCGAAATCAACACCGTCAACGCAAATGGCAGGGTTGCATTTGCCAGAATTGGGGGAGCATTTGAAAACAATAGCCTCGTGTTCCGATTTGTCGGAGGAAAAGATGACGGCGCCGACTTTATCGGGCCTGTTTTCACAAAGTTTAGCAAATCCACGTCGCTCGAACACTTTAGCCCAAGCGCAACTGATTTCAGAAAAACCACGACGTGCAAATCGGGCTATAAAAACTCGGAAGACGTTTTCAATGATTTTTCAATAGAATTATTGCTGGGCTCCCAGAAATTCTTAGAGTGCAGTGCAACAATATACGGCAATGAAACCACCAGTTCAAATTCACACGAACAGCATTCGATATTGCTGGGAATTCAGGGCACGCCTGCTTTGCAAAAAACATTGATGCAATACTTTATTTCACATGCTCAATTCACAGGAAAGGTCAGCTCATTCTCCAGCATGTTTCCGGGACTGACAAATCAACCCGAAGAATTGCTTGATATCAAAGTCAACAAAGCCAAGGCCTTGTTGCGATCAATGTACGTACAGAATGGTGGTACTTTTGAAGCGCTAGGCGTCAAAGTGCCAGCGAATGTCGCCAGAGAAGGCAGCGCATTTGTTATTGTCGCAATTCAACTTTACCTATTAATGCATTTACTCCCCATCCGAAATCTAGCTCAAGACGGGAAGATTCGTCTCCATCAAACAGCATGGATCGCCCTGTACAAAGGGAAATTAGCCGGTATTGTCTCGGCAGTCACCATGGCAGCGGCCCCAGTGGGCATTCTGCTTGCATTACTTGATTCAACCGTCAAGTGGTCAAGCGCCGACAGTCAAAAAACACTAGCCGAGTTGTTTTTGGTTAATATTTTTGCCTCAATAACAATTGCCATTGTATTGCTGGATATTCGAATCACGCTGCTTAAGAACGCATACCTAGAGTCTTAGGCATTCTTTTGAAATTAATATCCGGCTCAGTTCATACAACAGTGGCGAATTTGGGGCCAAGTCTCAAATCTAACGGCCGGATGGCAATTGCCTGCGCACCACGCAATGATGCGCAGCAAGTGGGCTCACCCCCCTAACCAACACCCATTACCAGCACGCCACGTGCGGCTGATGTAGTCATGTCCGGCTTGTTTGAGCAGCACTCATTACAGATGAGGATGTAACACCGCCCGCCGCCACACAAGATGCCCTCCGATTTCGCCGCGATGACGGCGGCAGCCTCAAGGAGGACATATGTCGACACGAAACCATCGGCGCGTTGTCGCCGCCGCATTGGCGGCATGCCTGGCTCTGGGAACAACGCTCGCGCATGCAGAGGACGCGACGACCACCGACGCGCTGAAGCGCGCCCGTACCAAGGCCCTGCTGAAGAATGATGCGCAGTTCTTCAACGAAGCTGTGCGGCGCCTGACGCCCGAGCAATACCAGAGCGTTTTCAAAGCCGCCAAGTCGGCGTCTGCGCCGACCAAGGAGGGGCAAGATGCCCTGCGCATGCAGCAGCGCCTGGTAGGCGACCTGCCGACGGCGGATTTCGATCAGCTGGTTGTACTGGCCGCGCCGTTGTTCGCCGCCTATCAGGTCGAATGCGCCAAGAAGATGCCGGCCATCCACACCGTTGGCTGGAGCCCGACGTTCACCTTCGAGTCATCTCAAACGCCGCGGCCGTCCAAGGCCGGGGAACGCGCCGTGCGTATCCCTGTCGAGGGCTATGACCTTGATCAGCCCTGCATCGCCATCGACGTCAGCATCGAAGGCACGGTCCCGGTCTCCTTGAACGGCGACTTCAAGTCCGGCAGCACGGACTTCAAGGTCAACTTGCCCTCCGAGGATCAGAAGGATGGCCTGGAAATCGTCCTGCAGGAGCCCTTCATCGACCGCCTGCACACCGGTGACAAGGTCGTCATCAAGGTCACGGCGGCGAACAAGTTCGCGCTGCCCGAGACGGCGGAGGCCGACGGCAAGGAGATCTACCGCCGCAAGTCCATCGCGCGCCGGGTCTTCGTCGCCTACGAGACCGAAGCCTTCCGCACCCAGGTGCTGCGCTCGCGCATCCGGCCCGACGACATCAATGCCTTCCCGCTCCCGGAGAACGACATCGCCGCCCTGTTCGGGCCGCTGATCGCCAGGAACTATTTCGTGGTTCGCGTGTCGGTGCGCAACACGGAGTCGGACGCCAAGATCATCAGCACCGGCATGATCCGCGCCTCGGGTACGGCCATGATCGACCCCAAGGCGCCGGGCCCGTCCTTCTCCGTGCCGGTGTCCGTCGTGCCGCACAGCCTGACTCAGATCTATTCAGTGCTCACCGACGAGGAGGTGGACCGGGCGCGGCACCGCACCTTCCGGGCCCTGGAATTCATCGGCGCGCTGGCCGCAGGCGCACAGGGCGTCTTCAGCTACGGCGCTCAGGCCGCCAAAAACGTCGCGCTGTTCACGGGCATCGTCGTGCCCGAGGCCAAGAAGCTGTGGCCGGACCGCTGGCCGGGCTACCAGCGCAACATCGTCACCTATGCCATGCAGGACCTGGTCAAGGTGCCCGCCAATTCCGTCATGGACCACAAGTTCCTGTTCTTCTCCAAGAAGGAGCTGGATGGTCTGGTGTCCGACCCCAATCTGTTCAAGGCCTCGACCCCAACGGAGCAGATGATCGACAGGGTCTTCACCGGCGACTCTCGCAATCGTTCCAAGCCCGACGCCTACGTCATCGCACTCGCCTTCGACACGCTGGACATCCGCTTCGAGACCATGGCGGTGACCCTTGACCAGACCTCGCGCGACGTGTTGAAAGACCTGGTGGGCCAGGTGGCCGACCAAGCCGGAAACCTGGACCAGTCCGCCGTCTGGCTCACCACGCAGCCTGCGGTGGACTCGCTGAAGTTCGGTAGCTACTCGGTCGCCGACAGCAAGAAGCTCACGCCGGCACTGGCCGCCATTGCCGGGGTGAATGCGGGCACGGACGCCGACCTGTCCAAGGCAGTGCAGAACGCCAAGCTGCTGAAGGGATTGGCCGAGGGCGTGGAACCGACCACCAACACGTCGGCGCTGGCCACCGACCTCTACGCCTCGTCGGCCAAATACGGCCAGGCCAGCCTCGCCAAAGCGAAGCTCCGCGTCGGCGAGCTGACCCAGCGCGTCAACAGCGGAGCCGACGCCGAGATCGCAAAAGACGAGATCAACGCCCTGAAGAACACCATGACCGGCAGCCGCGACCTGCTGGCCTTCTACAAGGCCGTGGCCAGCACCTTGCATGACCTGGCCGGCACCATTGACAAGGTCAAGGCGGCGGCCACCGCCAGCACCTTGAGCAAAGACCAGAAGCGTCAGATGCAGGACTTCAACACCAGCGTCGAAGCGATGCTGACCGATCTCGCAAGCAAGCGCCCGCCACAGGCATCGCTGCAGGTCAAACCGGCGCAGTGAGCGCGCTCCCACTGAGCGGGGCCGGCACGGCCCCGCTCACCGCTTCGCCCGATGCAGGATGGTGGCGATGACCGACCGGTCGTCAGGCCCGGTGGTGGACGAACTGATGCCGGAGAAGTTCGGCCCCCACCAGGGCTGTTGGGCGATCTGGCCGACGGTGCCGCCCCAGCGCTGGGCCGCGCCCGCCCCGACGCCGAACAGGCGCAACTCGCACAGGGTGCGGCGGCACTCCACCGCGAGCAGCTCCAGGCCCTTCTGCACGCCGGCATCCTGCAGCGACTGTCGCAACTGCGTCTCCATCTGCCGGGACCAGTCCGGGTCCAGCGGCTCACCGGCAAAGCGGGCATGCAGTTCCTGCAGCGAGGGCGGCCGATCGCTCATGTCGAGCAGCAATTTGGCATGCTCGCTCGACAGCGCGACGGCGGGCACGTCCACGCGCAGGGCAGCAGGCGCCACGGCGGAGGCGCCGGTCTTGCGCGGGTCGGCCGCGGCCAGCACGGGCGGGCAGGCCGCTGCAGGCGTGACGGCGACAGGCGCACCGCCGTGGCTGCTTGCCGATGCCACCTGGCTGGCGGCCACCGCAGCGGCAGGCGCCGAGGTCGGCTGAGGCACGAGGGCTGGGGCCAGCGGCGCGCTGGTTGAAGCCGCGGCAGGCGCAGCCACCGGGCTGGCCGACGCACCGCTGAAGTAGTGGGTTGCGATGACAGCAAGGGCCGCGCCCGCGACGCCGCCGATGACAAGGTCTCGAATATTCATGGCTCCCTTGCCGCCAGCGGGCTTGCCGCGCTGGGCGCGGTCTGGGGCTGTACGGCTGCGGCGCAGCATAAGGGCGGCGCCGGTATGGCGCGACAAGGTCGAAGGCCTGGGCTGGCGCGTGACGCGCCTGGCGCACATCAGCGACTACTTCTGGGCCCCGGCCTTCGTGCTGGTGGCCGAGGCGGCCTGACTGACGCGAAACCGCGCTGCGCGTGGGCTCAGTGTGCGTGCGAGGCCGCGCCTGCGGGCGCCTCCGCCCGGGCCTTGCAGTGCTTGTCCATCATGCTGTCGGGCGCGCTGGCGGCGCGCCCGGGCTCGGCGGCGTGGCGCTTGCACATCTCGTCCATCATGCCGCCTCCCTTGGCGGCGTCCTTGGGGGCGCCTTCAGCCGCCGAGGCGTGGGCGGTGTGGCCTTGGGGCGCTTGGGCGGCGCAACCCGCCAGCGCCAGGACGAGAACGGGGGCGAGCGGCTTCATGCGGAATCCTCCAACAGCTTCGCCCCAGCATGCGCCGCCGTGGCTGCGCGGCGCTTGACGAGGATCAACCCCGCTGGCCTGCACCCCCCGAGCATCCTGAAGATGAAGGACGCTTCGCCGCCCTGACGCCGCCCGTCTCACCGCAAACAGGGCCGCGGGCGCACAGTGCGCCGGCGCACCACCGCGCGAACGCATTCACCGGCGTCGACGGTGAGGAGGACTTCAAGATGAACTACGCGAAGCACATGCTGACGGGGCTGCTGGCGGCAGGTTTGACGATGGTTGGCGCTGCGGCATTCGCCCAGGACTCCAGCTACAAGCCGAGCACGGTGTGGAACTTCTCCCATATCAAGATCGAGCCCGGGCAGTTCGAGAACTACATGGACTTCCTGGCCAAGACCTGGAAGAAGTCCAACGAGTTCGGCAAGAAGGAGGGCTACATCCTGTCCTACCACGTGTTCGCGGTGAACAACCCTCGCGAGGGCGAGCCCGACCTGATCCTGGCCATCGAGTCCAAGGATTACATGACCACCGCGCAGCAGCTGGACGTGCAGAAGAAGTACGAGGCCTTCATGGCCATGGACCCGCACAAGCAGGACGCGGCCTCCGGCGAGCGCAAGGTGATGCGCAAGCTGGCGGGCAGCATGGAGCTGCAGGAGCTGGTGCTGAAGTAGGTGGGCGGGGCCCGGGCTCCCATCTGAGCTCGGCGTTGTTCGCGTCCCGCGCGGCGACCTCATGCTTTTTCAACCCCCTCAAACCTTGGGTCGGAACCGTCACGCCACGCTGGCATGCTTGGTCCATCTCTCAGCAGTACGAGACGACCATCATGTTGCACCTCACGCCCACCCCCGACCGCGACCAGACCCTCGGTGAAGAGATCGCCAATGCCATCAGCCACGGCCTGGGCGTGGTGCTGGCCATCGCGGCCCTGCCCATCCTCGTGACGCGGGCGGTCAGCGCCGGCAGCGCGGCCGATGTGGTGGGCGCTGCCGTCTTTGCGGCCACGATGATCCTGCTGTATGGCATCTCCACGCTGTACCACGCCTTACCTGTGGGCGGCCGCGCCAAAGCGGTGCTGCTGCGGCTGGACCATGCCGCCATCTACGTCTTCATCGCTGGCAGCTACACGCCCTTCACGCTCGGCGTGCTGAATACCGGCCCGGGCACGACGCTGCTGATCGCCGTCTGGGCCGCGGCGGCCTTCGGTGTGGCCATCAAGCTGCTGAACCGGCTCAAGCACCGCTTCGTGTCCACGGGCCTTTACCTGGCCATGGGCTGGGTGGTGGTCTTCGCGGCCGGGCCGCTGGTGTCGCGCCTGCCGGCGGCGGGCCTGACGCTGCTGATCGCCGGCGGCCTGAGCTACACGCTGGGCGCCTTCGTCTTCCTGCTGGACAACAAGGTGCGCTACTCGCACTTCGTCTGGCATCTGTTCGTGCTGGGCGGCAGCGTCTGCCACTTCTTTGCGGCGCTCTGGTACGCCTATGGTTGAGGGCGCGACACTGGGCCCCTCAGCAAGGAGTGCCCATGCCCAAGGCCTACTGGATCGCCCGCGTCGACGTCAGCGACGCCGAGACCTACAAGCTCTACGTCCAGCGCAATGACGCGGTGTTCGCCAAGTTCGGCGGCCGCTTTCTCGTGCGGGCCGGCCAGTTCGAGAACCCCGAGGGCGCCAGCCGCGGCCGCAATGTGGTGATCGAGTTCCCGAGCTACGAGGTGGCGCAGGCCTGCTACCGCTCGCCCGAGTACGCGCCGCAGATCGCGCTGCGCCAGTCCTGCGCCGAGGCGGACATCGTCATCGTCGAGGGCTACGACGGGCCGCAGCCGGGCTGAACCGCAAGGGCTCAGCTGCTGCGCCGCCGCGCGAGAGCGAGCAGCGCCGCGAGGCCACCCACCCACAGCCAGGCGGTGCCGGGCTCCGGCACGGGCGCGTTGGCCACGCCCGGACTGACGGTCACGGTGTAGAGATTGGCGTTCGGAAAGCTCAGGTCGACGAAGAAGAAGGGGTCGGCCGAGGCCGAAGCGAACTCGTCGACGAAGCTGGCACCCGCGGCGGCGGTGATGGCCAGGTGAACCGTGCCATTGGGCCCGCCAGACTTCATCGGCAGCGACAGCACGCCATGGAATGACGGGCCGCCGCCGCAATTCAGGTCTGGCGCGCAGGCCGCCACGCCAATGCCCTGGCCGAGGCCGTTGGCGACGTTGAGCGTGGCGATGGCCCAGGCCTTGGAGCTGTCCCGGCCCAGGGCGTCCAGGTGGGTGGCGATGGAGATGGGCACCATGTCGCCCGGGTTGCCGCCGGTGACCTGGAACTCGTAGTCCAGCCACGCGGTGACGCTCGCTCCCACCGCATTGGCTGGGAAGCCATAGGCGCTGGCCTGCCCCGACAGCAGCACGAAGGGCGCCATGCCGACACTGCCCGACGCGCTGAGCGCCCCGCCGCCGCCCAGGCTGCAGCCGGAGGTGCTGGTTTGCAGCCCGTGGTTGCCCGGCTCGTCGGTGCGGCACTGGATGAACGATGCCGGGGCCGCGAGCGGCACTGCCGCCGCAGGCGGCGCCAGCACGGTGAGACCGGCCACCATGAGGCCGCTGGCGAGCCCGGCCAGGCGCATGCGCTTGATGAATCTCATGGCGGCCTCCCTGGCCTGGCCAAAGAACCAACTTAGGCGCGGGCCGTGGCGGCCGCCATCCCCAGTTGAGAAGGGCTCGGGCAGCGCCGGCCACGCAACGCGGGGGCGCCAACCGTGACCTAACCCCGCCGCAGGCGGGCTTGCAGCCTCGCGTCCTACAAGGGTTTAGAGGCCGCGTGGTACATTCGGCGCATAGATTCGCACAAGACCGTTTCCTCAAGGTCTTATCTGCAGCCCCGCTGGCCATCCCCTGGCCCTTCTTGCGAGCGGCTCGCTTCAGCAACTCCCGGTGAGTGTTCTTGAGTGTTTCTGTCTCCGCGCGGCATGACGCTGGCGGAGTATTTTTTCCATCTATACATTTCCCAAAGGAAACACCATGACTACAGAAACCGGCACCGTGAAGTGGTTCGACGACGGCAAGGGCTTCGGCTTCATCACGCCTGACAACGGCGGCAAGGACCTGTTCGCTCACCACAGCGAAATCAAGAACGCCGGCGGCTTCCGCTCGCTGGCCGAAGGCGCCAAGGTTTCGTTCGAAGCCACGCAGGGCGCCAAGGGCCCGCAGGCTTCCAACATCCGCACGCTGTAATTTGTGCACGGGCGCCTCGTGCGCCCAAGGCCGCCGCCAGCTCGATCTGGCGCGGCACCACCAAAAAGAAGAAAAATATGAACAACAACAATATCGAGGTGGGACGCTTTCTGGTTTCACCCATGACCCAGGCCCGCGCGGGCGGCGGTTTCGACGCCTTGGTGTCGATCCGCTCCGGTCGCGGCATGGCCAGCGTGGATCGCGTCATGCGTTTCACGCCGCAGTTCATCAGCCCGCAGGCAGCATTGCACTACGCTCGGACTGAAGGCCTTGCCTGGGCGCGCTGCCATTGAGGAGCGCGCGCGGTCACCGGCCGCACCAACAAGTGCCGGCACGGCCACGTGCTCGGCCTCCCGTCTAACTTTCGCAACGGAGCCCAACACTTGGCCAAAGAAGAACTGATCGAAATGCAAGGCGTCGTGGATGAAATCCTGCCCGACTCGCGCTTCCGCGTGACGCTGACGAATGGCCACAAGGTCATCGCCTACACGGGCGGCAAGATGCGCAAGCATCACATCCGCATCCTGGCTGGCGACAACGTGTCGCTGGAGATGTCGCCCTATGACCTGAGCAAGGGCCGCATCACCTTCCGTCACCTGGGCGGTCCGCGCCCCGCGCCCACGGGCGCCCAGCGCCGCTAAGCCCTCGCGGCTCAGCCACCCCCGATCGGCCGCCCGGCATGCCCTGGCGGCCGATACTTTTTGTGCGGCCCGTGCACAGCCCGACATCCAGCGGCCGCCCCAGCGCGTAGGCTCCGCATGCCCATGTTGAAAGCCGGCCTCTTCCTGCTTGGCGCCCTGCTGCTGGCGGGCGTGCTGGTGGCCTGCGCGCCGGTGAAGGCGCTGAATGCCCTCGCACCCCGCCACACGCACACGCTGACGACCGGTGTGGCCTACGGGCCGGGGCCGCGCCAGCAGCTGGACGTGTACCAGCCGGCGCGCGCGGCGCCGCGCGACGGCTGGCCGGTGGTGGTGTTCTTCTACGGCGGCTCCTGGAACCGCGGCAAGCGCGGCGACTACGCCTTCGTCGGCGAGGCGCTGGCCTCGCGCGGCATCCTGACGCTGGTGGCCGACTACCGCCTCTACCCGGAGGTTCGCTACCCCGACTTCCTGCGCGACAGCGCTGCGGCGCTGGCCTGGGGCCTGAGCCATGCCCAGGGCCTGGGTGGCAACCCGCGGCGGGTCTTCGTCATGGGCCACAGCGCCGGCGCCTACAACGCCGCCATGCTGGCGCTGGACGCGCGCTGGCTGCAGCCGACCGGCCACACGCCGCGCGAGCTGGCCGGTTTCATCGGCCTGGCCGGGCCCTACGACTTCCTGCCCATCACCAACCCCGACGCCAAGCCGGTGTTCTTCCACCCCGACTACCCGCCGCGCACGCAGCCACTGGAGCACGCCGGCAAGGGCGCGCCACGCAGCTTCCTGGGCGCGGCCAAGGACGACGAGCTGGTGAACCCGCAGCGCAACACGCAGGGCCTGGCCACCAAGCTGAAGACGCTCGGCGTGCCGGTGACGGTGAAGCTCTATGACCGCGTCGGCCACATGACGCTGATCGCGGCCTTCGGCGCGCCGCTGCGCTGGCTGGCGCCGGCGCTGGAAGACGTGACGGCCTTCGTCAACGGACCGCCTGGGCGCTGACCACGGCGCGCCGCAGCGCGTCCAGCGCGTCGCCGTCACGCCAGCCCTCGGCCGCATCGCCGACGACCACTTCCACCATGGCGCCACCCGCCAACACGTGCGAAGCCACGGCCCGCGCGCCGAGCCAGAAGCCGTCGCGCCGCGCCACTTCCAGCAGCCCCTCGCGCAGCGCCTCGGGCGCGGCGGGCAGGTGCAACTGGAAGGCGTTGACCTGCGGCCGCTCGGGCGCCACGCGCCAGCCGGGCTCGGCGGCCAACACGGCGGCCAGCACCTGGGCCCTCTCGCGGTAGGCGGGCATGCGCGGCAGCTGCGTGCGCAGGCCTTGCAGCGCGCTCAGCACGAAGGGGTGGACGGTGAAGAGGTTGCCGGCCAGGCGGGTTTGCCAGGGCGCGAGCTGGGCGATGAAGTCCTCGCTGCCGGCCAGCACACAGCCGGCCAGGCCGCCCAGGCCCTTGTAGAAGGACACATAGACCGATTCCGCCAGCGCGGCGATCTCGGCCAGCGAGCGACCGTAATAGGCCGAGGCCTCCCAGAGCCGGGCGCCGTCGAAGTGCAGCGGCACGCCGCGCTCCCGGCACCACCGGCTGAGGGCAACCAGGTCGTCCCACTCGGGCAGCACATAGCCGCCGCGGCGCAGCGGCAGTTCCACGGTGACGACGGCTGGCTGCTCCGGCGCAGCCATCACCTCCTCGATGCGGCTGGGCCGATCCGTGCGGCCGATGCGCAGGCCGCGCAGTCCCATCAGCTTTTCAAAAGCCTCGGCCTCGTCGATGGCGATATGGCTTTGCGGGTGCAGGGCCACCGGGCCGTCGCCTTCACCGCAGTGCACACGCAGGGCGGCCAGCTGGGCGGCCACACCCTTGTGCATGAAGCGCGCGGCCGGCTTGCCGAGCAGGGCCGCCACCTCGGCCTCCAGCGCCTGGATGGCCTGGCCCTGGCCATAGACGTCCAGCGGCAGCCCGGCCTCGGGCAGCTTGGCCAGGGCCAGCAGGGAGTCGCGCATGGACGTCAGCGGCCGGTGACCGTTGAGCCAGCGGGTGCAGCGGTTGCGCAGTTCGGCATCGGCGTGGAGGGTGGTGTTGGAGTAGCTTGCAGCGGGCATGGGCGCGAGTGTCACACCGGGCGGGAATGCCTTTCCGATCGGGGTTCACTAAACTCTCGCCCTTTTTCCTCGCGCGCTCGCACAAGCGCGCCAGCCCCATGCAAGCCCTCCCACCGCAGCCCATCGCCGCCGAGCCCCTGACCCGGTTGCTGCTGCAATGGGGCGTCGCGCCGGCGCCGGCGGCTCCCGTGGCCGAGCGCCTGGGCGGCTGGCTGGGCTGGGCGGAGGCCATCGGGCTGTCCCAGTTGCTGGCCACCGCCCCCGCAGCCGGTGCCAACGCCGCCGCCCGCAGTGAAGGCCTGGCCTGGGCCGACGCCGCGCTGGCGCGCCTGCAGGAAGAGCTGACCGCAGCCTTCGACGACGCGCTGCTGGCACGCGAATCGGCCGAGCTGGCGCCCGAAAGCGTGCCGCTGGCCGACCTGATGGCCCCCTACCGCCTGCACCACGCCCAGCAGCAGCGCAGCATGGCCGCCCGCGTCGCCACGCTGCGCGAGCGCCTGCGCCCGCGCCTGGCCGAGGCATCCGGCCCGCTGGCCCGCCTGGCGCAGCTGGACGCCGTGTTCGAGCGCGCCGTCGCGCAGCAGGAGCGCCCGCTGCTGGCCGGCCTGCCCGCGCTGCTGACCCGGCGTGCCGAAACACACCATGCCACCGACCCGCGCCGCTGGCGCGCCCGCTTCTGGGCCGACCTGCAGCGCGCGCTGCGGGCCGAGCTGGACCTGAGACTGCAACCGGTGCTGGGCCTCCTCGAAGCCCTGCACCAAGCCGATTCCTGATGAACCGTTTCCTGAACGCCCTCTACCCTCTCGCCCTGGCCGCCGGCCTCGCGGGCATTGCCGGCGCCGCGCTGGCCGCCGCGCGCCACCACCCGGTGGCGCTGGCGATGACGCTGCTGATCGCGGCCTTCTTCGCCATCGGCATCTGGGAGCTGACGGCCTTCCGCCGCGCCAGCCGCGAACTGGATGCGGCGCTGGACGGTGATGACTTCATCGCCAAGCTGCCCGCCACGCTGAGCGCGGCCGTGCAGCAGCGCCTGGACGGTTTGCGCGTGGCCCTGCCCGGCCTGTCGCTGGCGCCGGCCCTGGCCGGCCTGCTGGTGCTGCTGGGCATGCTGGGCACCTTCATCGGCCTCGTCATCACGCTGAGCAGCACGGCCAGCGCCCTGGGCCAGACGGCCGACCTGGCCGCGCTGCGCAACGCGCTGGGCGCACCCGTGCAGGGCCTGGGCCTGGCGTTCAGCGCCAGCGTGGCCGGCGTGACGGGCTCGGCCATGCTGGGCCTGATGGTGGCCCTGGCGCGCCGCGAACGCGCCGCCGTGGCAGCGCAACTCGACACCGCCCTGCTGGGCAAGCTGCGCCCGCTGACCGCCGCCCACCGCCGCGCGCTGGAACAGCAGGCCGCCGAGGCCGCGGCCACCGAGGCGGCGCAGCAGCGCCAGCTCGAGCTCGTCGCCCAGCTGCAGCAATACGCCAAGCAGATGGCCGAACAGCTCGCGGCGCAGAACGACCGCTTCCACGGCGAGACGAGCAAGGCCTACACGGCCCTCGCCGCCAGCGTGGACACGACGCTGCGCAACAGCCTGGCCGAGAGCGCCCGCCTGGCCGGCGCCGCCATCCAGCCTGCCGCCGAAGCCGCCATGGCCGGCATCGCCCGCGAGGCCGCGGCCCTGCACGAGCGCGTGGGCACGCAGGTGGCCGGCCAGCTCGGCGCGCTCAGCCAGCGCTTTGAAGCCGGCGTGGCCCAGATCGCCCAGCAGGGCGAGGCCGCCGCCAAGGCCCAGGGCGAAGGCCTGGCCCAGCAGCGCGAGGCCGCGCTGAAGTTGCTGGCCGACACCCATGCCGCCACGCAGCAGGCCGTCGAGCGCCTGGGCGAGCGCTGGGCCGGCGAAGCACAGGCCCTGCTCGCCAAGCTGGGCGAGGCCGACGGCGCCCGCGCCGCGGCCCTGCGCAGCCAGGTCGATGCGATGGCCGAACAACGCCTCGCCGCCCAGCAGGCCGTGGCCGACACCGCCGAGCGCTTTGCCGCGCAGACGCAAGCCCTGCTCGACCGCGTGGCCGAGGCCCAGGCACGCCAGCAAGCCACCCAGGCCGAACAGCGCGATGCGGCCCAGCAGGCCATCACCGCCACGGCCGAGCGCTTTGCTGCGCAGACCCAGACGCTGCTCGACCGCATCGCCGAAGCGCAAGCCCGCCAGCAGGCAGCACTCGCCGAACAGGACGCCCAGCGCCGCGCCGAGGCGCAGGCCGAAGCACAGGCTCTGGCCCAGCAGCGCGCGGCCAACGAACAGCTGCTGGCCGCCAGCGGCGAGCGAGCCCAGAACGCCCTGACCGAGCTGACCGCCGGCTTCGCCGCGCAGACCCGGGCCGCCGTCGCCGCCCTGGCCGAAGCGCATGGCCAGCTGCAGTCGGCCCATGGGGCCAACGACGCCGAACGCCTGGCCGCCTGGTGCACCGAGCTGCAGGCCGCGGGTGCCGCCCAACTGGCCCAGCAGCAGCAGCTCGCCGACGGCCTGCTGAGCCACACGCGCGACCTGGTGGCCCAGGGCCAGGCCCAGGCGCAAACGGCGCTGACCGAGGCCGGCGCGCTGCTGAAGGCCGCTGGCGAAGCACCGCGCGCGGCCGTCGAGGTGGTGGCGGCCCTGCGCGAGCAGCTCGCGCAAAGCCAGGCTCAGGACCGCGCGGCCCTGACCGAACGCGCCGAGCTGATGCAGACGGTGTCGACGCTGCTGGCCTCGCTGCAGCAGGCGGCCGGCGAGCAGCGCGCCGCGCTCGACGGGCTGATCAGCAGCGCGGCGTCCCAGGTGGATGCGCTGGTCGGCAGTTCGGCCAGCCAGCTCGAAGCCCTGGGCCAGCGCTTCACGGAGCAGACCGCCATGACCGGCCAGGCCCTGTCCGACGCGGCGACGACCATCGCCGCCAGCGCCGCCGAGATGGGCAGCCTGGGCGAGGGCTTCGGTGCCGCCGTCGAGCAGTTCCAGGGTGCCAACGCCCAGCTGGTGCAGCACCTGGCCGCGCTGGAGGAGCGCCTGGCCGGCGCGATGGCGCGCAGTGACGAGCAGTTGGGCTATTACGTGGCCCAGGCCCGCGAGGTCATCGACCTCTGCCTCGGCTCACAGAAGCAGGTGCTGGACGCGCTGCAGACCACGGCGGCCGCGAATGGATGAGCCGCTGGAGATCGAGCAGGAAGGCGTCGGCGCGCCCGCGTGGGCGGCCTTTGGCGACCTGATGGCCGGCGTGCTGGGCGCTTTCGTGCTGGTGCTGGCCGCGGCGCTGGTGGGCCAGCTGGACCTGGCCAACAAGCTGGAAGCCGAGGTGCAGCAGCGCCAGGCCGAACAGGCCCGCCGCGAGGCGCTGGAGCGCGCCCTGGCCGGCCCGCTGGCGGATGGGCGCATCACGCTGGTGGAAGGCCGCATTGGCATCAGCGGCGCGGTGCTGTTCGCCATCGGCTCGGACCAATTGCACGCCGACGGCCGCGCGCTGATCAAGAGCCTGGCCCTGCCGCTGCGCACCTATCTGGCCCAGCGCGACGAGATCCTGATGGTGAGCGGCTTCACCGACGACCGCGGCATGCTGGCCGGCAAGGGCGCATCGAAGTTCGCCGACAACTGGGAGCTGTCGGCCCAGCGCGCGCTGACCGTCACGCGCACGCTGATGGCCGAAGGCCTGCCGCCGGACGCCGTGTTTGCCGCCGCCTTCGGGCCGCAGCAGCCGGTGGCGTCCAACGACGAGGCCGCCGGCCGCGCGCTGAACCGGCGCGTGGAGATCGCGCCCACGCCGCGGCCCAAGCGGGCAGCAGCCTCGGCACCGTGATGGACGATCCCGTCGCCTGGGTGCAGGCCCGCACCGAGACCGACCCGGTGCGCCGGCGCGTGCTGGAGGGGCTGGCGCGGCGCGCATCTGCGCTGGAGGCGGGTGCGCTGCGTGAACGGCTGATAGCCAAGCTGGTGCAGCGCGCCGAAGCCGCGCCGGTTGCGCTGCCGGTGCGCCCGGCAGCGAACGCCCCAAGTCCGCTGACGGAACTTGTCGCCCAGCTGCAATCCGGCCCCGAGCTGCGCAATGTGCAGGCCCACCGCCGCACCTGGAGCGCGCTGCGCCTGACGCGCCGCATGGCCGAGGTCTGCGCGCCGGTGCCCGAGCACCTGGGCCCGCTGAACAGCCAGGTGCTGGTGGCCCGCGCGCTGCAGCAGGTCCAGGCCCTGTCGCCCGACTATCTGCAGCGCCTGATGACGCAACTCGACGCGCTGGCCGCACTCGCGCCGCTGCAGGTTGCCGCCGAAAGCGATGCCAGGCCGGCCCGCAAGCCCGCCGCTCGGCGGCGTTGACGCGCACAGCAGTTCGCTGCTGACAGGATCTGACAGGGCTCAGGCGCGAAGATGACAACGCTGCCAACGCTCCAACCTGCCGCATGACGCCCATCCTCTACTTCTCCCGCAACCCCAACCCACGCCTGGCCGTCGCGGCGGCGAAGTATTTGGCCGCGCCGGTCACCTACGAGTTCGCCGCGCCGCTGGCGCCGGGCCAGGCCGACAAATACCGCCATCTCAACCCCTCGCTGCGCCTGCCCATCCTGGTCGAGGCCGACGGCAGCTCGCTGTTCGAGGCCGATGCCATCGCTTGCCGGCTGTCGCAGCTGGTGGGCTCGGAGTTCTGGCGCACAGGCGCTGAGCTGCCCGACATGATCCGCTGGGTGAGCTGGAGCCGCGACAACTTCATGAATGCCTGCGACATGGTGCATTTCGAGCGCGGCACCAAGCAGCGCTACAAGCTGGGCGCGCTGGACGAGGGCCTGGTGGTGCGCGGCACCACGCGCTTCCATGAGACCGCGGCCATCCTGCAGGCCCATCTGGCCAAGCAGGAATGGTTGCTGGCCAGCGGCCTGAGCTATGCCGACTTCCGCATGGGCGTCTTCCTGCCCTTCAACGACGTGGCCAAGCTGCCGCTGGCCGACTACCCGGCCGTGGCCGCCTGGCATGAAAGGCTGATGGCGCTGCCGGCCTGGGCCGATCCCTTCGACGGCTTGAGCGCGCCCGAGCTGCCGCCTGTGGCTTAGGCTGGAATGCGGTTCAGCTAGGGCAGTTGTCGACCCAAACCGGAAATAGCACGAGGCCCGATGAGGCGGCCCAAAGCTGACGTTCAATGTTGAAGTTGATCTGCGGACTGAGGCTTGCCGAGCAAAGTCAGCTCCAAAGGGAGGTCAGGCGTCTTCCGAAATTTAGGAAATCCATTTCATTCGTTCTTGGACGACTACCCATTTCCCATTGACTTTCTTCAACCGGTAGGAATTTCCTGAAGAGCTGAGCGACGCTTCGTAGTAGCCGCCATCAACTTGCATCTCTGTGCCCGATATCCATGAGATAGCTCCTGTATTGAAGAGCAGGCCGCGGCCGCCTGTAGTTCTGTCGATGACGCCCTCCCTATCATTGAAATCGCACGCCGAGTTCCTTTTCACCGGAGGAGCGTGTCCAGCAAAGCGCTGAATGAACTCATCGTCAGGGTCAATCTTGACAAGGCCCTTCGTTGGATCAAACGTCAAAAATGCCAGGCAGTAAACCTTTGCGTTTCCCTTTATGGCAGAAGCGTTTCTGCCAAATTGGTATCGAAATACGGCCTCGCGCGCCAAGGACTCCTCGACATCCCTTCCGACCGTTGGAATTGGATCCGCACACCCGAAAAGCAGGGTCGTCGCCGCAAGGAGCGCGAAGTGATTTTTCATACGGTGTCATCCGACTGCGTCGTCGCGTAGATTTTTTGCCGAAAGCGAAACATCGCCAAATAAGCTTGCAGCTCGGTCGGGGTGTGCATGAGACTCAGAAAGCTTCAGCCTACCGGAAAGCCGCCGTCCGCGAGTGACCGGACCTGCCCGAAAGCTGCCCTCCTTGAACCGAAATGAGCTAAGCCCAGGGCCCTTCGATCAGCGCCCGCGTCTCCTCGACAGCGATGCGCCACATCTCCAGCACCTCGGCATCGGGCCTCTCGTACGCACCGCCGAAGTTGCCGTCACCGGCCAGCTCGCGCGCCGCATCCGGGGGCAGCACGGCGTAGCGCTGGTAATCCACGGCCGGCTTGCGGCCCTCGGGCTGGGTGACGCCGGCCAGGCGCGTCCACGGCAGGTTTTCCATCCACGAGGCATGGGCCGACTGCGGGTCCTTGGCCTTCACATAGGCCAGCGTCTTGGGCGAATTCCACCAGTTGTGGAAGCGCACGCGGGTGCGCGGGTGGGCGGCCATCCATTCGGCGACCGCTGCCGCGACCGGCTGGTTGCCGCCATGGCCATTGACGATGAGGATGCGCCTGAAGCCCTGGTGGTCCAGGCTGTCCAGCAGATCGTGAACGACGCGCACCATCGTCTCGACCTTGAGCGTGACGGTGCCGGGATAGCTCATGAAGCTGGGTGTGATGCCGAAGGGTAGGACCGGGAACACCGGCACGCCCAGCGGCTCGGCCGCCTCGACGGCGACGCGCTCGGCCAGGATGGCGTCGACCGCGAGGCTGAGATACGCGTGCTGCTCGGTGCAGCCTATGGGCAGCAGGCAGCGGTCGTCGGCTTTCAGCCAAGCCTCGACCTGCATCCAGTTCATGTCGGCGATCTTCATTTCACGTCCACTGCCGAGTAGTTGTTGAGGCCAAAGGGACTGACCTTCATGCCGACGACGCGCTTGGTTGTGGCGATGGCCGTCGTCGGGTAGGTCAACGGCACCCAGGGCGCATCGTCGCGATAGAGGCCTTGAGCACGGCGGTAGAGGGCGTCCCGCTTGGATTGGTTGGCGACCTGACGAGCCTCTGCAAGCATTGCATCGAACTCAGGCCGACACCAGCGTGCCACGTTGGAACCGCCTGCGACAGCCGCGCAGGCGAAGTTGGGCGTCAAGAAATTGTCGGGGTCGCCGTTGTCCGAGGCCCAGGCCAGCAGCGTCGCGTCATGCTCGCCGGCGCGGGTGCGCTTGAGCAGCTCGCCGAATTCCAGCGTGACGATCTCCACCTTGACGCCGATGCGTGCCCAGTCGGCCTGCAGCAGCTCGGCCGTCGCCCTGGGGTTGGGGTTGGTGGCACCGGCGCCGGCGCGAATCCACAGCTTCAGCGCAAAGCCGTTGGCCAGCCCGGCGGCCTTGAGCAGCTCGCGCGCCTTGGCCAGGTCCTGCGGCGCAGGGCCGGCCTTGTCGTCATAGCTCCACTGCGAAGGCGGATAGGGGTTGCCGGCCGGACTGGCAGCGCCGCCGTAGACGGCACGGGCGATCGATGCTCGGTCGGTCGCCAGCCCCAGGGCCTGGCGCACGCGGCGATCGTCCAAGGGCTTGTGCTCGACGTTCAGCCCGACAAAGGTCGTGACCAGGCCGGGGCCGGTCAGCAGCTGCAGCTTGCCATCGCGGCGGATCTCGTCCCAGGTCTGGGGCATCGGGTAGAGGCCGATATCGCATTCGCCGGCCTTGAGGCGCTGCAGCCGGGTGGCGGGGTCGGGCGAGATGGAGAAGATAAGCTTGTCCAGCGCCACCTTGCCGCGGAAATAGCCTGGGTGGGCGTCGTAGCGGACGACGGCGTCCTTCACATAGCTGCGGAACTGATACGGCCCCGTGCCAACCGGCTTGAGGTTCATGTCTTCCATGCGACCGGCGGCCTGCAGTTGCTGCGCGTACTCGGCAGACAGCACGCTCAAGAAGCCCATGGCCACGTCGGCCAGGAAGGGCGCTTCGGGCCGCGTCAGCTCGATGCGCACCGTGCGCGCATCCACGGCGATGACGCTCTTGACCAACTGGCCGAACTGCATGGCCGTCGCGTAGTACCAGCCCTGGCGCGGCTGGCCATGCCAGGGATGTTTGGCATCGATCTGGCGGGTGAAGCTGTAGACCACATCGTCGGCCGTCAACGGCCGCGTCGGCTTGAACCAGGGCGTGGTGTGGAAGGCCACGCCCGCGCGCAGGTGGAAGGTGTAGGTCTTGCCGTCGGCACTGACGTCCCAGCGCTCGGCCAGCGCCGGCACGAGCTTGGTGGTGCCGGGCTCGAACTCGACGAGGCGGTTGTAGAGGGCCTCGGAGGAGGCGTCGGCCGTGGAGTTGGCGTGGAAGAGGGAGTAGTCGAAGCCGTCGGGGCTGGCTTCGGTGCAGACGGTCAGCGTCTTGGCTTGAGCCGAGACCGAGGCGGCCACCAGCGCGAGCACGATCAGGCGTTTCATGTCAGTCATCCATTCACAAGCGAAACCGAGTATTCCGGGCCGAGCGCTGGGCCGCTCCCGAGCCGGCCCGCTTGGCGATGTGCGTGCGGCTCGATGCCGCAAGCATCGCCGTCCCCTCGGGGGACCAACCAGGGTTGCGCGCGTTCAGCGTCGCAAGACTGGGCGAGGGGCATCACGCTGTTCGCTTCCATGCCATGCCCAAGGTCGCGGGCGCGGTGTGCACGAAGCCGAACTGGGCATAGAGGGCGTCGGCCGGCACATCAGCCAGCAGGCTCACATAGCCCGTCTCAGGCACGTGGTCGCGCAGCCAGGCGGCGATCTCGCCCATGATGAGCTTGCCCAGGCCCCGGCCCTGGTGCTCGGGCAGCACGGCGATGTCGACGACCTGGAAGGCCGTGCCGCCGTCGCCGATGACGCGGCCCATGCCGATCGGCTCGCCGCCGTGCAGGATCTGCACCCCGAACAGCGTGCCCGGCAGGCCGCGCGCAGCGGCCTCGTCGGACTTGGGACTGAGGCCGGACGCGACGCGAAGGTGGCGGTAGGTGTCGGCCGACGGTGTGGCGTGCAGGGTCGTGTAGGCAGGACTCATGCGCGCATTCTGTGCCGGCCCATCACCTGCACTCATACCCGCAGCGCCCTCCGACATGGCCCCTGCGGGCTGGCCCGGGGCCGGCAACCCGGGTGCGCTGCAACAATCCGGGTCTGGCCACGCCCTCCCACGCATGAAGTCCACCTCCCTCGTTGCTGCCTCCCTGGCCCTGCTGCTCAGTGCCTGCGCCAGCGTGGCGCCGCCGGCGGCCACGCCGGCGCCCGCACGCCAGAGCGCCCCGGCCCCCACCGCTGCGCCGGCCATCGCCGTGCGAGCGCCCAACATCGACCGCAGCTACACCTCGCAGAACCAGGACAGCCGCGCGCTGTACATCGTGCTGCACTACACCGTCATCGACTGGGAGAAGTCGCTGAAGGTGCTGACGACGGGCGGCCAGGTGTCGGCCCACTACCTGGTGCGCGACAACCCGGTGGCCAGCTACGCGCTGGTGGACGAGAACCGCCGCTCCTGGCATGCCGGCGCCAGCTACTGGGCCGGCAACACCAACCTGAATTCGGCCTCCATCGGCATCGAGATCGTCAACGCCGGTTATGTGGACGGGCCCGGCGGCCGCGTCTACGCGCCCTTCCCGCAGGCCCAGATCGATGAGGTCATCGCCCTGGTGCGCGACATCCAGAAGCGCCACAACGTCAAACCCGACCGCATCATCGGCCACGCCGACATCGCGCCCGGCCGCAAGCAGGACCCGGGTCCGCAGTTCCCCTGGCGGCAGCTGGCCGAGGCGGGCCTGATTCCCTGGCCGGACGGCCCCTTGGTCATCGTCAAGACGCTGGAGCATGAGGTCGCGCCGCGCGACGTGGCCTGGCTGCAGGAGCGCCTGGCGCGCATCGGCTACAACGTGTCGCGCTCGGGCCAGCTGGACGTGTTGACCAAGGAAGTCATCGCCACCTTCCAGATGAAGTACCGGCCACGCGACATCTCCGGCACGCCGGACGCCGAGACGGCCGCGCTGATCGAGGTGGCGTCCACGCCGAGCGCCATGCGCGTGGCGGGTGCGACCGACACCGAGACGCGGCCCTACACCTCGCGCTGGTGATGCTCGCCTTCCTGCTCAAACGTCTCGCGACCCTGGTGCCGACATTGATCGGCATCACCATCGTTGCCTTCGGCCTGATCCGCCTTGTGCCCGGCGACCCCATCGAGGTCATGATGGGCGAGCGCCGCCTGGACCCGGAGGCGCATGCGGCGCTCGTCAAGCGCATGGGCCTGGACCAGCCGCTGCCGGTGCAATACGCGGACTACGTCGGCAAGTTGCTGCACGGCGACCTGGGCCAGAGCCTGGTCAGCCGCGAGCCGGTCAGCAAGGAGTTCGCAGCGCTGTTCCCGGCCACCGTCGAGCTGGCGACGGCGGCGCTGATCTTCGCGGTGGGCTTTGGCCTGCTGCTGGGCGTCAGCGCCGGCCTCAAGCGCGGCTCGCTGCTGGACCAGGGCGTGATGGGCACGGCCACCGTCGGCTATTCGATGCCGGTGTTCTGGTGGGGGCTGATCCTCATCATGTTCTTCTCGGTAAACCTGGGCTGGACGCCGGTGTCGGGCCGCATCGGCATCGAGTTCGACCCCGAACGCGTGACCGGCTTCATGCTGATCGACGCCTGGCTCAGCAACGAGGAAGGCGCCTTCAAGTCGGCGCTGATGCACCTCATCCTGCCGGCCCTGGTGCTGGGCACCAGCACGCTCGCGGTGGTGGCGCGCATGACGCGCTCGTCCATGCTCGAAGTGCTGCGCGAGGACTATGTGCGCACCGCCCGCGCCAAGGGCCTGTCGCCGACGCGAGTCGTCGTCGTGCATGCGCTGCGCAATGCGTTGATCCCGGTGCTGACGGTGGTGGGCCTGCAGACCGGCAGCCTGCTCGCGGGCGCCGTGCTGACCGAAACCATCTTCTCCTGGCCCGGCATCGGCAAATGGCTGATCGACTCGATCGGGCGGCGTGACTATCCCGTCGTGCAGGCCGGCATCCTGATCTCGGCGCTGACCTTCATCGGCGTGAACCTGATCGTGGATGTGCTGTATGGGGTGGTGAATCCGCGGATCCGGGGAGGCGGTCACTGATGAGCGCCGTCCTTGAGAAAGCCATCGAGCCGCCCGGCCCGCTGCGCGAGTTCTGGCTGGGCTTTGCCGCCAACCGCGGCGCCCTGGTCGCGCTGATCGTCTTCGCCGTCATCGCCCTGGCATCCCTGTTTGCGCCGCTGATCGCGCCCCACGACCCCATCGAGCAATACCGCGACTTCATGCTGACGCCACCGGTCTGGGCCGAAGGCGGCAACACGCGCTTCCTGTTGGGCACCGACGAGCTGGGCCGCGACATGCTGAGCCGCTTGCTGCATGGCGGCCGCGTGTCGCTGGGCATTGGCCTCGCTGCGGTCCTGATGTCGCTGCTGCCCGGCGTGCTGCTGGGCCTGCTGGCGGCCTTCTTCCAGCGCTGGCTGTCGCCCGCCATCATGCGCGTGATGGACATTGTGCTGGCCCTGCCGGCCCTGCTGCTGGCCATCTGCGTCATCACCATCCTCGGCCCCGGCCTGGTCAATACCGTCATTGCCATCGCCATCGGCGCGCTGCCGGGCTATGTGCGGCTGACGCGCGCCGCGGCCCTGGGCGAGATCGGCCGCGACTATGTGACGGCCAGCCGCGTGGCCGGCGCCCATGTGTGGCGATTGATGTTCATCACCGTGCTGCCCAACTGCATGGCGCCGTTGATCGTCAACGCGACGCTGAGCTTCTCGTCGGCCATCCTCGAAACCGCCGGCCTGGGCTTCCTGGGCCTGGGCGTGCAGGCGCCGACGCCCGAGTGGGGAACGATGTTGTCCTCCGCCCGCGACTACATCACCCGCGCACCCTGGGTCGTCACGCTGCCGGGGCTGACCATCCTCGTGTCGGTGCTGGCCATCAACCTGATGGGCGATGGGCTGCGCGATGCGCTGGACCCGAAGCTGAAGAAGGTGGCCTGATGCCCTTGCTGAACATCAGGAACCTCAAGGTCCAGTTCGGCAACTTCCCCGCCGTCGACGGCGTGGACCTGACGCTGGACGCGGGCGAGCTGCTGGGCATCGTCGGCGAGTCGGGCTCGGGCAAGTCGGTGACGATGCTGGCGCTGATGGGCCTCATCGACGCGCCAGGCAAGGTCACTGCGGACGCGCTGGAATTCCAGGGCCGCGACCTGTTGAAGCTGAACGCCTCGGAGCGCCGCGCGCTGATCGGCCGCGACGTGGCCATGGTGTTCCAGGACGCACTGAGCAGCCTCAACCCCAGCTACACGGTGGGCGCCCAGATCGCCGAGGTGTTGAAGGCCCACCTGGGCATGCGCGGCGCGGCGGCGAAGCAGCGCGTCATCGAGCTGTTGGAGCAGGTCGAAATCCCCGACGCGGCCAATCGCGCCAATGCCTATCCGCACCAGCTGTCGGGCGGCATGAACCAGCGCGTGATGATCGCGATGGCGATTGCCTGCGGCCCCAAGCTGCTGATCGCCGACGAACCGACCACGGCGCTGGACGTGACCATCCAGGCCCAGATCATGGCTCTGCTGCTGAAGCTGCAGCGCGAGCAGGGCATGGGCCTGATCATGATCACGCACGACCTCGCCATCGTGGCCGAGATGGCCCAGCGCATCGCCGTGATGTACGCCGGCCAGATCGTCGAGACCGGCCCCGTGCCCGCGCTCTTCGACGCGCCGCGCCACCCGTACACGAATGCCCTGCTCGCGGCGATTCCTGAGCACAACAAGGGCGCGACCCGCCTGTCCGCCCTGCCCGGCATCGTGCCCGGCGCGCTGGACCGCCCCAAGGGCTGCCTGCTGTCGCCGCGCTGCCCGCGCGTACAGCCGCGCTGCGTGGCCGAGCGGCCGGCGCTGGAGAACGGTGTGCGCTGCTTCTTCCCCGTCGAGGAGCGCGCCCATGTCTGAGCTCCTCCTCGAAGCGACCGACCTCGCCAGGCACTACAGCGTCAGCCAGGGCCTGTTCAAGCCCAAGGCGACCGTCAAGGCATTGAACGGCGTCAGCTTCACGCTGGCCCCGAAGAAGACGCTGGCCGTCGTCGGTGAATCGGGCTGCGGCAAGAGCACGCTGGCGCGCCAGCTGACGCTGATCGAGCACCCGACGCGCGGCGCCTTGAAGATCAGCGGCACCGATGCCGCGACGGCCGACAAGGCCACGCTGAAGTCCTTGCGCCGCCAGGTGCAGATGGTGTTCCAGAACCCCTTCGCATCGCTGAACCCGCGCAAGACCGTCGAGACCACGCTGGCCGAGCCCCTGCTGATCAACACGCCCATGACGGCACTGGAGCGCCGTGAGCGCGTGGCGGCACTCGCGGCCAAGGTGGGCCTGCGGCCCGAGCATCTGCGCCGTTATCCGCACATGTTCTCGGGCGGCCAGCGCCAGCGCATCGCCATCGCGCGGGCCATGATCCTGAACCCCGGCATCGTCGTCGCCGACGAGCCGGTCAGCGCGCTGGACGTGTCCATCCAGGCCCAGATCCTGAACCTCTTCATGGACCTGCAGGACGAGTTCGGCACCGGCTATGTGTTCATCTCGCACAACCTGTCGGTCGTGGAACACGTGGCCGACGAAGTGATGGTCATGTACCTCGGCACGGCGGTGGAGATCGGCGAGAAGAAGCGGCTGTTCGCGGCGCCCCTGCACCCCTACACGCGGGCGCTGATGAGCGCGACGCCGGCCCTGCGCAAGGCCGACCGGCGCGAGCGCATCGTCATCCACGGCGAACTGCCCAGCCCGCTGAATCCGCCCACGGGCTGCAGCTTCCACAAGCGCTGCCCGCTGGCCGTGCCGCGCTGCTCCGAAGAGGTGCCGCTGCTGCGCGAGGTGGATGGCCGGCGCGTCGCCTGCCACGTCGTTTGACATGACGCCACGGCGGGCATAACCGCCGTACATGCCCGGCGCTCATTCCGTGATGCGCGGAGTGTTGCTCCGGTGCCGACTCCGCGGGCTTGGCCCCTGATGGGGTGTGACTTGCGTCGCAAGAATCTTTGCATTCGGCAACGCAAGGAAAACACCATGAGATTCCAGCCCACCCCCATCGCCTGCGGCCTCGCCGGCCTGCTGCTGAGCCTGCAGGGCGCGGCCCTGGCCCAGCAAACCCCGGACGCCGCCAAGGCCAAGGCCGATGCGCAGGCGCTGGAGAAGGTCGTCATCACCGGCATCCGCGCCTCGCTGGAAACCTCGCTGGAGGCCAAGCGCAACGCCTCGGCGAACGTGGACGTCATCACGGCCATTGATGTGGGCAAGATGCCCGACAAGAACCTGGCCGACTCGCTGCAGCGCGTCGTCGGCGTGGCCGTGCGCACGGACTACGACGAGGCCGAGAAGGTGGCCATGCGCGGCACCAACCCCGACATGTCGCTGATCCTGTTCAACGGCCACACCGTCTCCGGTGGCGACTGGTATCTGTCCGACCAGGCCTCCAGCAGCCGCTCCACCAGCCTGTCGCTGATGCCCTCCTCGGTGCTGAACTCGGCCACCGTCTACAAGACCTCGCAGGCCAATATCGTCGACGGCGGCCTGGCCGGCACGATCAATGTGACGACCCGCAAGCCCCTGGATTCCCCGAAGGGCTTCAGCGGCGTGGTCAGCGCCGGCGGCGTGTACGCCGACCTGCCGGCCAAGACCAGCCCGCAGCTCAACGCCAACCTGAACTGGAAGAACGAAGACAGCACGCTGGGCTTCATCGGCCAGGTTTTCGCCGAGAAGCGCTACATACGCCGCGACACCGCCTCGCGCTTCGCCTACGGCGCCAACTCCGGCTGGGACCAGATCAACACGGCCACCATGCTGGGCATCACCGACGCCTCGCTGGCCGGCACGCCCTACAAGGCCGCCGACCTGAACGGCGTGCGCCTGCCGGGCTCCATGTCCACCGAATTCGTGGAAGGCGTGCGCGACCGCAAGGGCGGCATGCTCTCCGGCCAGTTCAAGCCCACCAGCAATACCGAGGTGGGCCTGACCGGCTTCTATTCCAAGATGAACGCGGCCAACTTCGGCCGCGCGACCATGGGCGCCCTCTACCAGATGCTGTCCGGCCAGTCCGGCCCGCTGGGCGGCACCACGGCCACCAACGTCAACGGCCAACGCGTCTACGCCTCCATCAAGAACCCGGTGATCGCCGAGGAAGAGACCATCTATGGCCACAAGCTGCGCGTGCTGAAGTCCGCGGAGATCTCCTACGCCAACGGCCTGCCGGCCCAGTACGTGGGCGACTCGGAAGGCTTCTACCGCAGCGGCGCCTATGCCAGCTCCAGCTTCCTGGACCTGGATGGCAAATGGGTCGTCAGCGACAAGCTGACCCTCAAGGGCCTGCTGAGCACGACCAAGGGCATCGGCCACACCGACATGGACCGCGGTCTGACCTACTCGCGCTATGGCCAGGGCGTCAAGTACGACATCACCGACCTCGAGAAGGCGCCGGACTTCAGCTGGATCAACGCCGGCAGCGGCACCACGCCCCTGGCCACCAGCGCGGCCCCCGGCACGCCCGGCTACCGCCTGACCGGCCGCAGCGGCCTGAACCGCTATCACACCATCGACAGCGAGAAGAGCTTCGCCGTCGACGGCGAGTACACGCAGGACAGCGGCATCTTCAGCTCGATGAGCTTCGGCTTTCGCAATGCCGACCACCGCCGCCAGTACGGCCTGTCGACCGTGGCCCTGAAGTCCGCCTTCGTGGCTGCCAACGCGCCTGACCCGGCCCTGGCCGTGCCCTACCCCGGCGACTTCGGCAAATACCTCGGTGGCAACATCGACAACTCCGGCTTCTATTTCTCGCGCGACACGCTGACCAGCCTTTTCGGCGACCTGGCCAAGCCCACCAGCCCCCAGTGGGAGCGCCGCATCTCCGGCTCCATCGACCTGCGCGAAATCCAGAGCTCGGCCTATCTGATGCAGAACCTGGAAGGCGAGAAGTGGTCGGGCAATGTCGGCCTGCGCCTGGTGCGCACGGCCGTCACCTCGCGCACGCCGGTGCCGATCCCGGCGGGCGCCTGCCTGCGCATCGAGCCGGGCAAGCCCTATGTGCCCTGCGCCGCCTACCCGGACGCCATCCTCGATGTCAGCGAAGGCCAGCCCTACTACGACAACACGGCCTTCAACGGCGCCACCGGCGTGATCTACCGCAAGGAGACCACCCGGCGCATCTTCGACGACATCCTGCCGAGCCTGAACCTGCGCTACGAGATCTTCAGCGGGCTGGTCGGCCGCCTGGGCCTGTCCAAGACCATCGGCCGCCAGAACTACAACCTCTACGGCGCCACCTACTCAGGCCAGGCCTGCACCTCGCAGGGCTGCACGGTGACGGGACCGAACCCGAACCTGACGCCGATGAGCGCGCGCAACCTCGACATCTCGCTGGCCTGGTATTACGACAAGCGCGCCATGCTGGCGCTCTCGGGCTTCAGTTCGCTGATCGACGGCTACGCCAAGACCGGCGGCACCGCGTCGGGTCAGACCGTCGAGTTGTACGACGGCACGACCAATCAGTACCGCACCTATCTGATCAACTCGTCCACGCAGCAGAAGGCGCGCATCCAGGGCCTGGAATTGAGCTGGGAGCAGCCGCTCCCCTGGGGCTTCGGCTTCCAGTCCAACGCCAGCTACACCGAAACCCGCGTGGAAGACGGCCGCCCGATGACGGGTGCGTCCAAGATCGCCGGCAATGTGGGCGTGTACTGGGAAAACGACGTGTTCAGCGCACGCCTGGTCTACAACTACCGCGGCGCCTACGTGTCCAGCACCACGGCACCGTCGCCGACGGCCAACAGCCAGGGCAATTCGACCATCGGCGGCGTGCTGATGCCTTCCGCGCCGACCATCGCGGCGCCGGTGGCCAACGTGGCCTTCTCGGCCAACTACAACATCACGCCGGAGCTGCAGTTGTCCTTCAGCGCCACCAACCTGACCAACCCGGTCCGCGCCACCTATCGCTACAGCGAGGCGGAGCAGCAGAAGGTCGACGCTTCGGGCCGCCAGTACTACCTGGAGGCGCGCTACAAGTTCTGAGTTTCAGAACCCGCAGCGCAAGGCCGGCTCACGCCGGCCTTTTTCATGCCTTAGCGGTTGCGCTTCTTGGCGACTTCGTTGCCGACCACGCCACCGGCGGCAGCGCCGACCGCAGCGCCGGCCGTCGTGCCGGTCACAGCGCCGCCGACGACGGCACCCGCCGTGGCGCCAACGATGGTGCTGGTCTCACGGGCCGACATGCCCGCGCAGCCCGTCAGGGCCAGGGTTGCCGCTGCCACAACGGACAGCAGGGTCAGGCGCCAGTAGGCGGTGGAGGGGCTGGAAATCATGTCAATCGTGCTCATGGTTTGCTCCTAAGGGGTGGCAATCACGTGAGCCAACTTTCGGCGCCGGCGGCCCCGGCCGGAACCAGCCGGCGGGCCAATCCCGTGTCGGAGCCAACCTACCACCCCAAAGCAAAGAGCCACCCGAAGGTGGCTCTCGTCCTACAGGGCTTGTCAGCCGGTCACTTGGGCGCCGAGGCGGCTGCGTCGGCCATGCACTTCTTGACGTGGCTCTTGGCGGCTGCACCGTGCAGCTTCTTGTCGGCGGCGGACTTGTCGCAGGTGGCGCTCGACGGGGCGGCCGCAGCGGGCGCTGCACCGCCGGACAGGCATTCCTTCATGAAGGCCTTGCGGTCGTCGCCCTTCTTGCCGTTGGTCTTGGCCTCGGCATTGCAGGCCTTCATCTTGTCCTGCTGCGGCGTGGCCTGGGCCCCGAAAGCAACGGCAGCGCAGGCGAGCAGGATGGCGAATCGTTTCATCGGGAACCCCTTCTTCGGGAGGTGGATAGGCGAGTCAATTCAAGCATGCGCCCATGACCGTGCCAAGCCGTGTTTCATCGGCGTCACAAAATTCGCCGCGGGTGGTGCAGGGCCTCGTGCGCCGCATGCAGGCGGCGCACCAGCACGCGGATGAAGCCGCGGTCGAAGCGGTGCTGGCATTCGGGGCTCAATTGACCCACGGACTCCGGCGTGAAGCAGATCGTCGTGCACTCCTGGCTGACGCGGATCTCGGCGCTGTGGCGGCGCAGGTCGGGGTTGGGCGCCAGATAGGCCATCTCGCCCACCGAGGTGCCCTGGCCCAGCGAGGCCACCAGCCGCCCTTCGCGGAAGACCTGCACCTCGCCCTGGGCAATGATGTGGAAGCTGTTGCCCTCCTGGCCGCGCCTGAAGAGGGCGTGACCGACGGGGTAGCGCTTCCAGCGCGCGCGCCGCACCACTTCCCACAGCTGCACGTCACCGAAGTCGGCAAAGAATTCCAGCGAACGCAGCAGGTTGAAGCGCTCGGAGTCGCGCACCTCGCCCAGGCGGTTCAACGGCACCTGCTGGCTGGCGACGAGAGCCGACAGCGCCTGGGCAAAGCTCTCCCAGTCGGCAAAGCGCTCGTGCGGGTGCTTGGACAGCGCGCGCAGCACGACGGCGTCCAGGCCCTCGGTGACGCCCTGGCGCTGGCCCATCAGCGGCAGCGGCGGCTGGTGGTAGATCTGGTGCATCAGCGCCATCTGGTGCGGCGCATCGAAAGGCGGGCGGCCGCTGATGAGGTGGTAGAGCACCGCGCCCAGCGCATAGATGTCGGCCCGGCAGTCGACGTCGCCGCCCTCGATCTGTTCGGGCGGCATATAGGCGAGCGAGCCGACGCGGTGGATCTGCGTCGAATCGGCCAGCAGGTTCAAGGCCGAGCCGAAATCGCTGACCTTGACGTCGACGACCTGGCCGCCGGGATCCAGCACGGCCAGCAGGTTGGCCGGCTTCACGTCGCGGTGGATGACGCCCTGGCGGTAGACATAGCTCAGGGCCATCGCGCACTTGAAGCCCAGCTCGACGATCTGGTCCAGCGGCAGCAGGCGATCGCTGCGGCAGAAGTGCTTCAGCGTGACGCCGGGCACGTACTCCATGACGAGATAGGGCGCGGCCTCTTCGGACACGGCGTCCAGGATGGCGACGACATTGGGGTGGTGCAGCCGCCCGGCCAGGGCCGCTTCGGCGCTGAAGAAGCGGTTGCTGAAGTCGCTGCTCGGCGCATCCGGCGGCGCCGCCCAGGCGCGCATGCGCTTGATGGCCACGTCCACGTCCTGGAAGGGGTCGCGGGCCAGGAAGACGTCACTCGTCGCCCCCTCGCCCAGGCGCTTGAGCACCTGGTAGCGGCCGATATGGGCGGGCAGATCGTCGGCGGATGCGGTCATCGCGGGGCATGATAGGGGCCGCTCCCGGAGGTGCAGGCCCTTGTTCTCCCACGTATTTCTCGGCACTCGTGACTTCGATCGCGCCTTGGCCTTCTATCGGCCGCTGCTGGCGCTGCTGGGTGTCACCGAACGTTTCTGCAACCCGGCCGAGGGCTGGGCCGGCTGGCAGAGCACGCCGGGGCCACGCCCGTTGCTGTTGCTGGGCAAGCCTTTTGAAGGCCAGCATGAGCCGGGAAACGGCCAGATGGTGGCCCTGCTGGCCACGAGCCGCGCGCTGGTGGACCAGGCCCACGCACTGGCGCTGGCCCAGGGCGGCCGCTGTGAAGGCCCGCCCAGCCTGAGGGCCCACTACCACCCGAACTACTACGGCGCCTACTTCCGCGACACGGAGGGCAACAAGCTCTGCGTCGCCTGTCACGAAGCGCCACAGCCCTGAGTCAGCGCAGCGGCCCCGCCATGCGTTCTGGCTGTTCGAGGTCCGCCTCCTAAAATCGCCCCCATGATCCAAGCCAAGCAGGCGCTGCTCGCCGCACTCGCCGACTCTCTCCAGGAAATCGCCCCCGGCTCGAATGCCGCCGTGGCCTTCGAATCCCCCAAGCAGGCTGCCCATGGCGACTTCGCCTGCACGGCCGCCATGCAGCTGGCCAAGCCGCTGAAGGCCAACCCGCGAGAACTGGCCACCCGCCTGATCGAAGCCCTGCAGGCCAAGCCGGCCTTCCAGACCTGGGTGCAGGCCCTGGAGATCGCCGGCCCCGGCTTCATCAACATCCGCCTGAAGCCCGAGGCCAAGCAGGCCGTCGTCGCCGAGGTGCTGGCCGCCGGCGCCAAGTTCGGCCACCGCGCGGCGACGGGCAAGCACGTGATGATCGAGTTCGTGTCGGCCAACCCGACCGGCCCGCTGCATGTCGGCCATGCCCGCCAGGCCGCCCTGGGCGATTCGCTGTGCTCGGTTTTCCAGAGCCAGGGCCACGACGTCACCCGCGAGTTCTATTACAACGACGCCGGCGTGCAGATCGCCACGCTGGCCAACTCCACGCAGATGCGCCTGAAGGGCATCAAGCCCGGCGACGCCGGCTGGCCCGAGGCGGCCTACAACGGCGACTACATCCAGGACATTGCCGACGCCTTCCTGCGCAAGGAGACCGTCAAGGCCGACGACCGCGAGTTCACCGCCTCGGGCGATATCGACGACCTGGACAGCATCCGCCAGTTCGCCGTGGCCTATCTGCGCCACGAGCAGGACCTGGACCTGCAGGCCTTCGGCCTGAAGTTCGACAACTACTTCCTGGAATCCAGCGTCTACGCCGGCGGCCAGCTGGAGAAGGCTGTGGAGCGCATCGTCGACGCCGGCAAGACCTACGAAGAAGGCGGGGCGCTGTGGTTCCGCTCCACCGACTACGGTGACGACAAGGACCGCGTCATGCGCAAGAAGGACGGTGGCTTCACCTACTTCGTGCCCGACGTGGCCTACCACGTCAACAAGTTCGAGCGCGGCTACACGCAGTGCATCAACATCCAGGGCACCGACCACCACGGCACCATCGCCCGCGTGCGCGGCGGCCTGCAGGCGCAGAACCTGGGCATCCCGCAGGGCTTCCCGGACTACGTGCTGAACAAGATGGTCACCGTCATGAAGGACGGCGCGGAGGTCAAGATCTCCAAGCGCGCCGGCTCCTATGTGACGCTGCGCGACCTGATCGACTGGACCAGCCGCGACGCGGTGCGCTTCTTCCTGATCAGCCGCAAGGCGGACACCGAGTTCGTCTTCGACGTCGACCTGGCGCTGAAGGCCAACGACGAGAACCCGGTGTTCTATGTGCAGTACGCGCATGCGCGCATCTGCTCGGTGATCCGCAAATGGGGTGGTGACGTGTCGACCATCGCCGGTGCCGACCTCAGCCTGCTGACCGCGCCGACCGAGGAAGCGCTGATGCTCAAGCTGGCCGCCTACCCCGACATGCTGGCGGGCGCTGCCGCCGGCATCGCGCCGCACGACGTGGCCTTCTATGCCCGCGACCTGGCCGGCGCCTATCACTCCTATTACGGCGCCGAGCGCGTGATGGACCAGGCCCCCGAGCTGAGCCGCGCCCGCGTGGCCCTGCTGGCCGCCACGCGCCAGGTGCTGGCCAATGCCCTGGGCATGCTGGGCGTCAGCGCGCCCGAGCAGATGAACCGCGACACTGCTGAAACTCCTTCGGAAAGCTCGGAGAACGAATGACTGCTGCTTCCAAACCCGCCGGCCACAAGAACCAGAAAGGCGGCTTCGTCCTCGGCCTCATCGTGGGCCTGCTGGTCGGCCTGGCCGTAGCCCTCGGCGTGGCCCTCTACATCACCAAGGTGCCCATCCCCTTCGTCAACAAGGTGCCGCAGCGCACCGCCGAGCAGGACGCGCAGGAAGCCGAACGCAACCGCAACTGGGACCCGAACGCGCCGCTGGCCGGCAAGGCCGCCCGCAGCGCCAGCGGCGTCGTCAATGCGCCGGTCGCCACGGTGCCGCCGCCGGCGACCACGACCGCCAGCACCGCCGCCGCAACGGCCAGCGCCGCCGCCACTGCGGCCCTGCCGCCGCCCAAGCCCGCGGCCCCCAAGGCCGAAGCGCCGGCGGCATCCACGCCCACGACGGCCGCCGCCACCGGCGCCGACGCCTATGTCTACTTCGTCCAGGCCGGCGCCTTCACGCGCCCCGAGGAGGCCGAAAGCCAGAAGGCCAAGCTGGCCATCCAGGGCTTCACGGCCAAGGTCATGGAGCGCGAGCAGAACGGCCGCACCGTCTTCCGCGTGCGCCTCGGCCCCTCGGACACCCGTGAAGCCGCCGAAGACCTGCAGCGCAAGATTGAGGGGGCTGGCTTCGAGGCCAACCTCGTTCGTGTACAACGCTGACCGCATTACCGCCTGAAGGATGACTGCCGCCATGAAGCGACGCGACTTTTCCGCCCTCCTCGCCACTGCGCCCCTGGCTGGCGCCGCGAGCGACGCCCTCGCCCAGGGTGGCCCCATCGAGGGCCGCAACTACATGGTGCTGAACCCGGCGCTGCCGACCGCGCCGGGCAAGATCGAGGTCGTCGAGTTCTTCTGGTACGGCTGCCCGCACTGCTTTGCCTTCGAGCCCGCCATCGAGGCCTGGACCAAGAACCTGCCGACCGACGTCGCCTTCCGCAAGGTGCACGTGGCCTTCCGCGCCAACGTCAAGATCCACCAGCGCATGTTCTATGCGCTGGAGTCCATGGGCAAGGAAGCCGCCGCCCGCCCGGCCATCTTCAATGCCATGCACCAGCAGGGCCTGGCCCTGGACGACGCCAAGAGCCAGGCCAAGTTCCTCAGCCCCCTGGGCATCGATCCGGTCAAGTACCAGGACGCCTACAACTCCTTCGGCGTGCAAACCAAGTGCACCCAGGCCGAGAAGCTGTCCGAGGCCTACCGCATCGACGGCGTGCCCAGCATCGGCGTCGCCGGCCGCTTCCTGACTTCGCCCAGCGACGCCGGCAAGGGCCTGGCCCAGCGCCTGCCCGAGCAGGAACTCGGCCAGAAGGCGCTGCAGATCGTCGAATTCCTGATCCAGCGGGCCAGGAATAAAGCATGAAGCGTCGCCACGCCACCACGGCCCTGATCGCCGCCGGCTTCGCGCCTGCGGTGCTCGCCCAGGGCGGCCCGGTCGAGGGCAAGCACTACACGCGCCTGGGTCAGACGCTGCCGGGCACGCCCGGCAAGATCGAGGTCGTCGAGTTCTTCTTCTACAAGTGCCCGCACTGCAACGCCTTCGACCCGCTGCTGGAGGCCTGGCTGCACCAGCTGCCGGCGGACGTCAGCTTCCGCCGCGTGCCGGTGGGCCAGCAGGCCATGCTGAAGCTGCACCAGCGCATGTTCTATGCGCTGGAAGCCATGGGCGCGCTGACACCGGCCGTGCACAGCGGCATCTTCAACGCCTTCCACCGCGGCGGTGTCGATGCCAATGACGAGGCGGCCGTCGTCGCCCTCGTCAGCCGCCTGGGCGTGGATGCGGCCAAGTTCAAGCAGACCTTCAATTCCTTCGGCATCCAGGCCAAGGTCCAGCAAGGCAACAAGCTGGCCGAACTGGCGGGCGCCAATGAAGTGCCGGCCCTGGTCATCGCCGGCCGCTGGCGCACCAGCCCCGGCCAGGCCGGCACGCCGGGCCAGAGCGAGGCAGCCCAGGGCCAGCAGGCCATCGCCGTGGCGGACTTCCTCGTCAAGATGGCACGGGCCGGCAAGGTTTCCTGACGCACTTGCCGTGGCGGAAAGGCTGGAGACGGTGGCTGGCCCCTAGAATGGCCTGCAACTTCCGTGCCGCCATGCCACGCCACCTGATCCCGCTCGCTCTCGTGCTTGTCTTCTCCGCCGCCCAGGCCGAGAAGGCCGACCGGCTCAAGCCCATGGTCTTCACGGCCGACAAGGAGGGCCGGATCGACAGCGTCAACCAGCGCACCGAGCTGTTTGGCAACGTCATCATCACCAAGGGCAGCCTGATGCTGAACGCCGAGAAGGTGGATGTGCGCGAGACCCGCGACGGCTACCACCAGGCCTATGCCACCGGCGCCACGGGCAAGCCGGTCAGCTTCCGCCAGGCGCGCGACACGCCCGGCGAGTCCATCGAAGGACGCGCCGACCAGCTCGAGTACGACACCCGCACCGAGACCGTGCGCTTCATCGGCAACGCCAATGTGCGACGCATTCGCGGCGCGACGGTGGCCGATGAGGTCACCGGCGCCGTCATCGTCTACGACAGCCGCACCGAAGTCTTCGCGCTGGAGGGCGGCAGCGCCTCGCCCAACCCGAACGGCCGCGTGCGCATGGTGCTGATGCCACGTGCCCAGCCCGACACGCCGGCCTCGGCGCCGCCCGCCGCGCTGCCGCTGCAGCCGTCCACGACGATCACGCCGCCGAAAAAGCCCTCATGACCGCGGTCGCAGAGTCCGTCACCAGCCGCCCCATGGCGGAATGCGGCAGCCGCCTCGAAGCCGAGGCGCTGGCCAAGACCTACGGCGTGCGCAAGGTCGTCAAGAACGTCCATGTGCGCGTCGACTGCGGCGAGGTCGTCGGCCTGCTCGGCCCCAACGGTGCCGGCAAGACGACCAGCTTCTACATGATCGTCGGCCTCGTGCGGTCGGACGCCGGCGTCATCCGCATCGACGGCGCCGAAGTGCAACGCCTGCCCATCCATGCGCGGGCCCGCCTGGGCCTCTCCTATCTGCCGCAGGAAGCCTCGATCTTCCGCAAGCTCACCGTCGAGCAGAACATCCGCGCCGTGCTGGAACTGCAGCAGGATGACCGCGGCAAGGCCCTGTCCAAGGCGCGCATCGACGAGCTGCTGAACGGCCTGCTGCACGACCTCTCCATCGAGGGCCTGCGCGACAGCCCCGCGCCGGCGCTGTCAGGCGGCGAACGCCGCCGCGTCGAGATCGCCCGCGCGCTCGCGACCCAGCCGCGCTTCATCCTGCTGGACGAGCCCTTCGCCGGCGTCGATCCCATCGCGGTGCTGGAGATCCAGCGCATCATCAGTTTCCTGAAGGCGCGCGGCATCGGCGTGCTGATCACGGACCACAACGTCCGCGAGACGCTGGGCATCTGCGACCGCGCGTACATCATCAGCGAGGGCGCCGTGCTCGCCGAAGGCACGCCCGACGAGATCGTGGCCAATGCCGACGTGCGCAAGGTCTATCTCGGCGAAAATTTCCGGATGTAGAGATGATGAGCCCCCCGTCCAGTCTTGCCGCGCTGAACGCGGGCCAGCCTAGCCGGCCCCCCGAGGGTGCGGCGATGCTTGCGGCATCGAGCCGCAAGCACATCGCCGTGGCGGGCCGGCTCGGGAGCGGCCCAGCGCTCGGCCCGGAATACAGCGGTCTCCCAGGATGAAGCAGACCCTTCAGGTCCGCCTCAGTCAGCATCTCGCGCTGACGCCCCAGCTGCAGCAATCCATCCGCCTGCTGCAGCTGTCCACGCTGGAGCTGCACCAGGAAGTCGAGCAGATGCTGGCCAGCAACCCGCTGCTCGAGACGGAAGAAGAGTTCACCGTCAGCACCCCCGAGCTGGCCAGCAACGCGCCGGCCGAGTCGTCTGCCGCCGAAACCAGCAGTGACAGCGGCACCGAAGCCGACACCGCCGAGGCGCCCGAGCTGAGCGGCGAGGACTTCGGCGGCACCGAGCGCGAGGACTGGGAGAACGGCACCGAGAAGGACGACTTCGACGGCATCCGCGAGCTGCCCAGCAGCTCCGGCAGCGGCAGTGACGACGACGGCGAGCGTGAGAGCCAGGAGTACGCCGAACTGACGCTGGCCGAGCACCTCACCCAGCAGCTCGCCGGCCACCACCTGTCGCCGCAAGACCGCGCCGCCATGCAGGTGCTGATCGAGTCACTGAACGAGGACGGCTACCTCGAAGACCCGCTCGACGAGATCGCTGCGGCCCTCATCGAGGACGCCGAGAGCCGCGAGGAGCTGCTGGACCACCTGCGCATCGCGCTGCAACTGCTGCAGAGCCTGGAGCCGGCCGGCATCGGCGCGCGCGACCTGTCGGAATGCCTGGTGCTGCAGCTGCGCGCCTGCCCCAAGTGCCCGGCCCAGGTCATCGCCATCCTGATCTGCAAGGGTCATCTGGAATTGCTGGCCCGGCGCGACATGCGCCGCCTGATGGCCGAAACCGGCGCCGACGAAGTCCTGCTGCGCGAGGCCCAGGGGCTCATCACCCAGCTCGAACCCAAGCCCGGCCGGCGCTTCGCCCAGGGCGCCGCGGCGGCCATCGTGCCCGACGTCATCGTGCGCAAGAGCGGCCGCGAGTTCCGCGTCATGCTCAACCCCGAGGTGGCGCCCAAGCTGCGCATCAACGACCTCTATGCCAACGCGCTGCGCGCGACCCGTGGCGGCATCAGCAACTCGCCGCTGGGCGGCCAGCTGCAGGAGGCGCGCTGGTTCATCAAGAACATCCAGCAGCGCTTCGACACCATCCTGCGCGTGAGCACGGCCATCGTGGAGCGCCAACGCGGCTTCTTCACGCATGGCGAGCTGGCCATGAAGCCGCTGGTGCTGCGCGAGATCGCCGACGAACTCGGCCTGCACGAATCCACCATCTCGCGCGTGACGACGGCCAAATACATGGCCACCAGCTGGGGCACCTTCGAGCTGAAGTATTTCTTCGGCTCGGGGCTCAGCACCGAGGCCGGCGGCGAAGCGTCCAGCACCGCGGTGCGCGCGCTGATCAAGCAGTTCGTCGCGGCCGAGGACATCAAGAAGCCGCTGTCGGACAGCGCGCTCGCGGCCATGCTGGAGGAGCAAGGCATCCAGTGCGCGCGGCGCACGGTGGCCAAATACCGCGAAGGCATGAAGATCGCGCCGGCGAATTTGCGCAAGGCGCTGTGAGCCAGGCTGCTTGACGTGCGGATGACTGCAATCTTGCTGGTGTTGGCGGCCGGCGCCATTCGCGCTGCTGCAGCCCCAATGCCACCGCTTCCAACCTTCCGTGAAGCATTCCTTCGAGCGCCTCCAGCGGCCATGGAGCCGGCATCTTCGGAGGGGGCCATCATGGTGATGGAACCGATTGCCGGATTGCCTAAGCGAAGCGAGGTTGTTGCCGTGAAGCTGCCTGGCACCGACAGCCTTTTCGCACTGCGGGTCGTCGCGCTACCCGGCGAGCAGGTTGCATTTGATGATGGCTATCCGGTCATCGACAACGTCAAGCGAACCGATCTCGTGCAATGGATTCCGCCAAGGATGACCGGATGGAGTTCATTCCCGAAATGGGGGCAAGTCTTGAAGGTGCCTTCCGCCTCGTACTACGTACTTGCAGACAACCATGGTGAAGGCGCCGTCGACTCTCTGACTCATGGCGCAGTCCCCCGTTCATCCATAGCCGGTGCGCTATCGACATGGGATGAGGTTTTGCATGAACCTGGCCGGATGAAAGCCGTCTTCGGGCGAGCGTTCAAGGACATGAGCTCGCGCCTTCCCATCAACTCCGATGGGTGGCAACTCGTCGATATCGAAATACTGGACGACCTGGATCTCCGATTCACCTATCGGACATCTGCACCTGGCACTGAGGTCGACCGAGCGGCGCTACAGGATGCAGCTTGTCAAACTAACTGGTTCAATCAGGCCAACGGCCTCAGGCTGAGGTATCGGGTCATGGCAGGGACAAACACTCGTTTCGAGACGATGATTGAACAGTCGGCGTGCCACGGCAAGCGCTGAAAGCATCACTCGCGCGACACCCCCTTCTCTGGCGCCAGCGGCTCGAACACGAATCGCAGGCTCCGCGTGTAGCTCTCGGCCTTGGTGCCGGCGTGGTGCTCAATACGCACCATGGTCTAGCCAGCCGTGAAGGCGCCCTTGCGCCACTCCCGCGGCGACTGCCCCGTGTGGGCCCGGAAGGCGCGTGACAGCGCCGCCTCGCCGCCGTAGCCCACGTCCATGGCGATGTGCTTGAGCGAGCGGCCCTCGCGCAGCCCCTTCTGCGCCAGGCCGATGCGCCAGCGCTGCAGGTAGACGCCGGGCGTGCAGCCGACCACGTCGCGGAAACTGTTGGCGAACACCGTGCGTGACATGCCGGCCGCCGCAGCCAGCTCTTCCAGCGGCCAGTCGCGCTGCGGCGCCTCGTGCAGGGCCACCAGCGCGCTGCGCAGCTTGGGGTGTGACAGGCCGGCCAGCATGCCGGACTCGACCTGGCCCTGGCTCATCAGCTCGCGCAGCACCCAGATCAGCAGCACCTCGAACAGCCGGTCCAGCATCAACTGGCGGCCGCAATGGGTGGCCTCGGCCTCCGCAAACAGCTGCTCCAGCACCGGCGCGCAGCCGGGCACCGAGGCCAGCGGCAGGCAGACCCAGGGCGGCAGGGCCGCCGCGACGGGGTGGCTGGCACCGCCCTCGAAGGCCATGTGGGCGCACAGGAACTGCGCGCCGCAGCTCGGGTCCGTCACGAAGCGGTGCGCCAGCGGGCGGGGGTAAAGCAGCAGGCTGGGCTCGGCGATGCGCAGCGGCTCGGGCCTGCCGTCGTGGTGCACCTCCACGCCACCCTCGCGGATCAGGTGCAACTGGCCACGCCCGGCCTGGGGCTCCAGGCTGTTGACGCCGCACAGCGGGCCCACCTGAAAAGTCTCGGCCCGCACGGCGAAGTGGGTGAAGAGAGCGGCAAGTCGATCGGCCATGGTCAGTACGAAATGCAAAGTTAAACGTACTTTATGGCATTTCTGGTACGAGCATCGTCGGCACAGTTCGTTCTGTCGCAAGACCACTCGATCCCCCCCAACGCACCGACTTCCCAGGAGCCTGCCATGACCCGCCAACCCAGCTTCAACCGCGCCGTTTTCCAGCTGCTGCTCGCCAGCGCCGCCCTTGTCGGCACCGCGGCCAACGCCCAGTCCTATGTGACGGACCCCGAGTCGGGCGCCAGCGTCAGCGTGGCGTCCACCGTGTCGCGGGCCGAGGTGCTGGCCGACCTGAAGGTCTACCAGGAGTCAGGCCTCGCCGCCGCCGAGCGCGCCGCGGCCGAGACCGGCCAGGACACCCCGGCCCTGCGCGCGGCCCGGGAGCGCTATGTCGCGCTGCGCCAGGGCGAGCGCTACGCCGCCCTGGTCGCCCAGTACCGCGCCGCCAAGGCCTGATCCCGCCACTGCCCCCCCCTCAGGAGACCTCACCATGAACGCCTTCACCCGCCTCGCCCTCGCCGCCACCCTCGCCATCGGCGGATTCGCCGTCCAGACCCAGGCCAGCGCCGCCCCGAATGCCGCGGCCGCAGTCGCCAGCCAATATGTGGCCGCCGCCGACGGCACGCCGCTCTACGTCAAGGACTGGGGCCCCAAGACCGGCCCGGTCGTCGTCTTCAGCCACGGTTGGCCGCTGAACGCGGACAGCTGGGAAGCGCAGATGCAGTTCCTGGCCGAGCGCGGCTTCCGCGTCATCGCCCATGACCGCCGCGGCCACGGCCGCTCGGGCCAGCCCTGGGCCGGCAACACCATGGACCAGTACGCCGACGACCTCGACGCCGTGCTGCGCACCCTGGACGTGAAGCGCGCCACGCTGGTGGGCTTCTCCACCGGCGGCGGCGAGGTGGCCCGCTACGTCGGCCGCCATGGCACGGCGCGCGTCGCCAAGGTCGTGCTGGTGAGCGCCGTCACGCCCATGCTGGGCGCCAGCCCCACCAACCCCCATGGCGTGCCCGAGGCCGTGTTCGACAGCCTGCGCAAGGCCTCGCTTGACAACCGCGCCCAGCTCTACAAGGACATCGCCGGCGGCCCCTTCTTCGGCTTCAACCGCCCGGACGCCAAGCCCTCGACCGGCCTGGTCGACAGCTTCTACGTGCAGGGCATGCAGGCTGGAGCCAAGGCCACCTACGACAGCATCGAGGCCTTCTTCCACTCCGACTTCCGCGCGGACCTGAAGAAGGTCGATGTGCCGACCCTGGTCATCCACGGTGCCGATGACCAGATCGTGCCCATCGAGACCACCGGCCGTGCCACGGCCAGGCTGGTCAAGGGCGCGCGCCTGATCGAGTACGCCGGCGGCCCGCATGGCATCACCGACACGCACAAGGATCGCCTCAACCAGGACTTGCTGGACTTCGTCAGCAAGTAAACGGTCCGACCTGCGGGACGAGCGCCGGGCCGCTCCCTAGCCGGCCCGCCTCAGGCGATGTGCTTGCGGCTCGATGCCGCAAGCATCGCCGTCCCCTCGGGGGCTGAGGCCGGACACAGGGCGTCCAGTGGACGGCCTGTGCCTACCGAAGGGCCGCGGCGCAAGACGCGGCGCGGTCTGCAAGACCGACCAGGCACGCCCGCGTCCAGCAGGGCGGGATTGGGCGAGGGGCTTAGTCCCGGGACGGGCCCTTCTCCGGCGCCAGCGGCTCGAACACGAAGCGCATGCCGCGCGTGTAGCTCTCGGCCTTGGTGCCGGCATGGCGCTCGCCGTCGATGGTGCGGTTCTGGAACACCAGCTCCGGATGCTTCAGCTCCGGCAGCAGGGCCTGGTAGCGCTTGATGCCGGCCAGGAAACCCGGCCACTCGTATTCGGCCCCGGTCACATAGAGCCGCGCCTTGATGGGCTTGCCCGTCGCCGCGTAGGCCTTGGCCCGGCCGATGATCCAGTCGCCACCCACCACGACGGCCGGGCTGGCGGCGATATAGCCCTTGAAAAGCTCGGGCCGGGCATACATCGCGTGCAGGGCGAACAGGCCGCCCAGCGAGCTGCCAGCCAGATAGCGCTGGGCCGGGTCGGCGCGGTAGTCGCGCTCCACCAGCGGGAAGATGTCCTTCTCCAGCGAAGCGATGAATTGGTCGGCATGGCCGCCGTTGCCGTCGCCCATGCGCACCGGCGACAGCTCCCAGTCGCGCAGCGTCTGGTAGTCGGGTTTGTCGCCGGCATAGCCCAGGCCGACGATGATGAACTCCGGTACGACCTCGTCGTATTTCAGGTTGTTGTACGAGGCGACGACGGTGGCGAAGTCCCAGTAGCCGTCGGTCACGTAGAGCACCGGATAGCGGCGCTTGGGGTCCTTGGCAAAGGAGCCGGGCAGGTGGATGTGCAGCTGATACGTGCGGCCATCGGCGTTCTTCGGCAGCACGCGCAATTGGCTGTTGGAAACCGTGTGCGGCGGATACGCCGTCTGGGCCTGCGCCTGGAGGGCGGTGAGCAGGAAGGCGAGAGACAGGACGAATCGCTTCATGAGGCAGCACGCGGCAGATGGCAACGCTGTCAGTTTAGAGGCCGGCGACAATGCGGCCCGTGAGCCTGCCCAACAAACTTTCCCTGTTCGTGTCCTGTGCCGGTGGCGTCGAGCCGCTGCTTGAAGAGGAGCTGAAACGCTTCCTGCCGCCCGGCGTGCGCAGCAAGGTCGAACCGCTGCGAGGCGGCTGCGGCGTGGTCGGCAGCCTTGAAGACGCGATGCAGATCAACCTCGAGAGCCGGCTCGCGCAGCGCGTGCTCATCGAGCTGATCGAAGGCCCCTACCGCCACGAGGACGATCTCTATGTGCTGGCCGGCCGCGTCGACTGGAGTGACTGGATCACGCCGCGGCACACCATCCGCGTCGACACCGTCGCGCAGCGCTCGCCGCTGAAGAGCCTGAACTTCACGACGCTGCGCATCAAGGACGCGATCTGCGACCAGCTGCGCGAGCAGACCGGCGAACGCCCCAGCGTCGACACCTATTCGCCTGACCTGCCGGTGCTGCTGCACGTCGGCCCCGAGCGCGCGGCGCTGTATGTGGACACCTCGGGCGAACCGCTGTTCAAGCGCGGCTGGCGCGTCGACAAGGGCGATGCGCCGCTGAAGGAGACGCTCGCCGCCGCCATGCTCGCCGCTGCCGGCTGGCGCGGTGACAGCGCGCTGCACGACCCCTGCTGCGGCTCCGGCACCATCCCCATCGAGGCCGCGCTGATCGCCTGCGACTCGGCACCCGGCCTCACGCGCCGCTTCGCCTTCGAGCGCCAGATCCCGTTCTCGACGCCCGACATGAAGACGGCCTGGGCCGGCATCACCCAGGCAGCCCGCGCGCGCATCCACCCGCCGGCCGTGCCCATCTATGCCAGCGATGTCGCCTTCCGCATGGTCGACTTCGCGCGCCGCAATGCCGAGCGCGCCGGCGTGGCCGCCTACATCCAGTTCAACGGCGGCGACGCGCTGGAGCGGCCTGCACCGCAACTGCCCGAAGGCATGCCCGGCGCCATCGTCATGAACCCGCCCTACGGCGAGCGCATCGAGGTGCGTGGCAAGGCGGCCATGTCGCGGGACGCGCGGGGCTCCGAAGAGCTGGACGCGGGGGACGACTTCTTCCCGCGCCTGGCCGCGCACTGGAAGCGCCAGTACACCGAGAACCCGGCCGGCTGGACGGCCTGGATGCTGAGTCCCGACATGAAGCTGCCCAACAAGATGCGGCTGAAGGAGTCGCGCCGCGTGCCGATGTGGAACGGCCCCATCGAATGCCGGCTGTTCCGCTTCGACCTCGTCAAGGGCTCGGCACGCAAGCCGGCCGAAGGCGATGCGCCCGCGTGAGCTGATCGCCGCTGCGGCTTTGGCGCTTGCCGCGGCCGCGGCGCAGGCCGACCCCTGCACGCTGGTGTTCGGCCAGGGCCGCAACCCGCCGCTGCGCGGTGGACCGAACTGGGACGAACTGAACCAGCGCTTCAACGCCGCGGTCGCCAATGCCCTCGACGCCGACGGCCGGCGCGTCATCCCGATGACGGCGTCTGCCGTGCAGATCGACCCCGAAGCGGCCGGCATCGCGCTACTGCAGGAGGCCGACCGCCTGCGCTGCGCCACCCTGGTGGAGACCGCGCTGTTCGCCGACGAGCAGGACACGCTGGTGCTGCGCTTGCGCGTCTACCCGCTGCTGCCCACGCTGGGTGATGGCGGCACCATCGTCGGCCTGCGCATCGGCACGCCGCTGTTCGTCACGCAGCGTGATCTGTCAATGGCGGCGCTCACGCGCCTAAAGCCCGACCTGGTCGGCCAGCAGATGGCGGCTGAATACCTTCAGCACGACCGGCGTTGATAAACCGCCTGCACGATCAGCGCCAAGGCGCACAGCGCGATGGGCACCAGGCTGGCCCAGTTCATCCATTGCCAGCCGCCGGTCGTGACGAGGGCGCCTGAGGAGAACGAGGTCAGCGTCATCGTCGCGTAGACGCCGGTGTCCAGCAGGCCTTGCGCGCGCGTCTTCTCCTCGGGCCGGTAGGCCTGGGTGAACAGCGTCGTGCCGCCGATGTAGAGGAAGTTCCAGCCCACGCCGAGCAGCAGCAGGGCGCCGAGGAAGTGGTCCAGGTCCTGACCCGACAGCGCGAAGGCGACGCAGCCCAGGTTGAGCAGCACGCCCACCGTCATGACCGGCAGCACGCCGACGCGCTTGATCAGCGGCCCGGTGAAGAAGCTCGGCACGAACATGCCCAGCACATGCCATTGCAGTACCGTGCCTGCGTCGGAGAACGGCAGGCCGCATTGGCCCATGGCGATGGGCGTGGCCGCCATCAGCAGGTTCATGACGCCATAACCGAGCGCACTCGCGGCCAGCGCGACCATGAAGACCGGTTGCCGCAACAGCTCGGCGCTGCTGCGGCCACCGGCGCCGGGCGCGGGCCGCGTCAGGGCCGGGAAGTCGATCAGCGAGATCAGCACCAGGCCGGCCAGCGCGACCCCGATCAGCAGCAGATAGGCGCCAGCGAAAGGTGCCATCAGCAGGTTCTTGCTGGCGCCGGCCAGCCAGGGGCCGAGCACCGCGCCCAGGCAGCCACCGGCCAGCACCCAGGAGATGGCGGCTTCGCGCTTTGCCGGCGCCACGATCTCCGTGGCGGCGAAGCGGTAGAGGGCCGCGCCGGCGTTGTAGTAACCGGCCACCAGCGTCGCGATGACGACGCCCCAGAAGTTCTGGTCCTGCACGCTCCACAACGAGATCGCGCAGCTGACGATGGCCACGAGCAGCCCGATCTGGAAACCGCGCCGGCGCCCGAAGCGCAGCTGGTGGCGGCCCACCATGCGCGCCATCAGCGCGCCGCCTGCCACATAGGCGCAGATCGGCAGCGTCGCCATCCACGGCCGCGGCGCCAGCGCCAGGCCGACCAGGCCATTGATGGCCATGAAGCAGATGTTGTTGGTGAGGAAGAGGCCCTGGGCCAGGACGAGGAGGGCCAGCTTCCTGTTCACGACAGAGCCAGCCAGGAGAGCACGGCCAGCGGTGCGGTGTCGGCGCGCAGCACACGCGGGCCCAGCGTGACGGCGGCAAAGCCGCGGGCACGGGCGGCGTCTTCCTCGGCGTCGCTCAAGCCGCCCTCGGGGCCGCTGAGGAAGAGCGCGCGCTGCTGAGGGAATGCGGCCAGCGGCGACGCGGCACGCGGGCTCAGCAGGCCGCGCCATTCGTCGTCACGATCCGGCAGCGCCGCGAGCCAGGCGGACAAGGACATGACGGCCTCGATGCGCGTCGGCACCGTGCGCCCGCTCTGCTCGGCCGCCGCGATGGCCACGCCCTGCCAGTGGGCGCGCTTCTTGTCGGCCCGCTCGCCATTCAGGCGCAGCACCGAGCGCTCGCCCATCAGCGGCTGGACGGCGGCGGCGCCCAGTTCGGTGGCCTTCTCGACCAGGAAGTCCATGCGGTCATTGGCGGGCATGACGACGGCCAGCGTGATCTGCCGGGCCAGCTCGCGCTGCGGCTGCGCGGCCTCCATGAGCTTCACACGCACCTCGCTGCGGCCCATGGCCGTCACCTCGGCCTGCCACTCGGGGCCGCTGCCGTCGAAGAGGGTCAGCGCGTCGCCGGGCTGCAGGCGCAGCACCTGCACATGACGGGCAGCACCGGGCGGCAGGGCGATGTCGCCATCGGTCGCGGCGAGCGGGGTATCGACGAAGAAGCGGGGCAAGGCGGGGCGGTGGCGGGTCTGAGACCCGTCAGTGTCCCAGATCAGCGCAGGCCCAGAGCGTCGCGCACGGCGGCCGCGGCGGCCTCGCCCTTGGCCTTCTGCACGCGCTCGACGAGCTGCAGGGCCAGGCCCTGCAAGGTCGCGAGGCTGTCGGCCCGCTCGACCTCGAGGGCAAAGGCATAGCCCTTGAAGGGGCCGAGCAGCTTGGTCGCCTCGCCGCTCAGATAGGTGTACAGGGCCGCGCGGTCCAGCAGCGGCGAATGGCCCGCCGAAGCCGGGGCCGCGGGGGCTGGCGCCGCGGCTGCCGGTGCCGGCGCGGCCGCAGGCGGCTGCACGGGCAGCGGCTGGCCGCCGGCGTTCTGGGCCGCGATCAACCCATGCTGGCGCAGCGTCTCGAAATCGGCTTCGTTCGCACCGGCGACGAGACGCACCCACTCGCTGCCCGGCTTGCTGGCGTCCAGCACAAGCAGCAGGTTGCGCGCGGTGCGCGACAGCGGCAGGGTGCGCGCGCGAATCTCGGCGCGGCCTGCCTCGGTCTTGGAATACAGCAGCTCGATCACGTTTTCTGGCCTCACCCCTGGTCGGACTCACCGCCCGCAGGGCATCGGGAAGCAATCAGCTCTTGTCCCGCAATTCCCTGCGCAGGATCTTGCCAACGGGCGTCTTGGGCAGTTCGGTACGGAACTCCACGATCTTCGGACGTTTGTAGCCCGTCAGGTTGGCCTCGCAATAGGCGCGAACGTCAGCTTCCGTGACATTCGGGTCTTTCTTCACGATGACAACCTTGACCGCCTCGCCAGCCTTGGCGTCCGGCACACCGACGGCGGCGCATTCCAGCACGCCAGGCATCTGCGTGAGGACGTCCTCGACCTCGTTGGGATACACATTGAAACCGCTGACGAGGATCATGTCCTTCTTGCGGTCGACGATCTTGAAATAACCGCGTTCGTCGACGGTGCCGATGTCGCCGGTGCGGAAATAGCCGTCCGCCGTCATGACCTTGGCGGTCTCATCCGGGCGCTGCCAGTAGCCGGCCATGACCTGCGGGCCGCGGATGGCGATTTCGCCGGGCTGGCCCATCGGCACTTCGTTGCCGTCGTCGTCCAGCAGCTGCAGCTCGGTCAGCGGCATCGGCAGGCCGATGGTGCCGCTGTAGGCGGTGCTGTCGGTCGGGTTGCAACTGGCCGACGGCGAGGTCTCGGACAGGCCGTAGCCCTCGACGATGGGGCAGCCCGTCTTCTCCAGCCACAGCTTGGCCGTGGCCTGCTGCACGGCCATGCCGCCGCCGACGGAGATGACCAGCTTGCTCCAGTCCACCGTGCCGAACTCGGGGTGGTTGGCCATGGCCATGAAGAGGGTGTTGACGGCCGGGAAGCTGTGGAAGCGGTGGTTGGCCAGTTCCTTGAACACGGCCGACAGGTCGCGCGGGTTGGGGATCAACACATTGGCGCCGCCCATGTGCATGGACAGCATCATGTTCGTGTTGAAGCCGAAGATGTGATAAATCGGCAGCGCGCAGATGGTGACGACCTGCTCGCCCTTGGGCACTTTCTTCAGCGCTGGCTGGTACCAGGCTTCGCTCTGCAGGATGTTGGCGACGAGGTTGCGGTGCAGCAGCACGGCGCCCTTGGACACGCCGGTGGTGCCACCGGTGTACTGCAGCACGGCGATGTCGTCCGGACCCAGCTTGGGCGCCTTGTAGGTCAGGCTGCGGCCCTTGGAGACGGCGTCATTGAAGCGGACGGCACCCGGCAGGTCGAAGGCCGGCACCATCTTCTTCACCTTGCGCACGACGTAGTTGACGATCGTGCCCTTGACCATGCCCAGCATGTCGCCCATGGCGGCCAGGATGACGTGCTTGGTCGGCACGTTCTTGATGACCTGCTGCAGCACCGAGGCGAAGTTCTCGATGATGACGATGGCCTTGGCGCCCGAGTCCTTGAGCTGATGCTCCAGCTCGCGCGGCGTGTACAGCGGGTTCACGTTGACGACCACATAACCCGCCCTCAGCACGGCGGCCACGGCCACCGGGTACTGGAACAGATTGGGCATCATCAGCGCGACGCGGTCACCCTTCTCCAGGCCCAGGCTCTGCAGATAGGCGGCCAGCGCGCGCGAGGCCTCGTCCACCTGCGCGAAGCTGACGCTCTTGCCCATCATCAGATAGGCAGGCTTGTCGGCGTTCTTCTTGAACGAGGTGTCGAGCAGGTCGACAAGGCTGGGGTAGAGCGACACGTTGACGTCGCGCGGCACCTCGGCCGGGTATTGCTTCAGCCAGATCGGCTCCATGCCTTGTCTCCTTCTTTGTTGCGGCGATTCTGACCGAAGGCTGACAGCCGACGGGTCAGGGGATTCGATAGCGCTCTCCAGGCGGAGCGCTTCCGCGTGTTATTCGACCGCCTTGAGCATGTCCTCGACAACCTTCTTGGCGTCGCCGAAGACCATCATGGTCTTGTCCATGTAGAACAGTTCGTTGTCCAGGCCGGCGTAGCCGGCCGCCATCGAGCGCTTGTTGACGATGATGGTCTTGGCCTTGTAGGCCTCCAGGATGGGCATGCCGTAGATGGCGCTGCCCTTCACGTGGGCGGCCGGGTTCACGACGTCGTTGGCACCCAGGATGATGGCCACGTCGACCTGGCCGAACTCGCCGTTGATGTCTTCCATCTCGAAGACCTGGTCATAGGGCACCTCGGCCTCGGCCAGCAGCACGTTCATGTGCCCAGGCATGCGGCCGGCCACCGGGTGGATGGCGTATTTGACGGTGATGCCCTTCTCGGTGAGCTTGGCGGCCAGTTCCTTCACGGCATGCTGGGCGCGCGCCACGGCCAGGCCGTAGCCCGGCACGATGACGACGCTTTCGGCATTGCCGAGCACGAAGGCCGCGTCGTCGGCGCTGCCGCTCTTGACCGGGCGGGCCTTGCCGTCACCCGTGGCGGCCGTGCCGGCCTCGCCCCCGAAGCCGCCCAGGATCACGTTGAAGAAGCTGCGGTTCATCGCCTTGCACATGATGTAGCTCAGGATCGCGCCCGAGCTGCCCACCAGTGAGCCGGAAATGATCAGCATGCTGTTGTTCAGCGAGAAGCCGATGCCCGCCGCCGCCCAGCCGGAGTAACTGTTCAGCATGGACACGACGACCGGCATGTCTGCGCCGCCGATGGGGATGATCAGCGTCACGCCCAGCACGAAGCCCAGGGCGATGACCAGGCCGAAGTCCATCGCGCTCTGGCTGTGCCAGAAACCGAAGATGAAGAAGGCCGCCGCCAGCCCCAGCACCGCGTTCAGCGCGTGCTGGCCCTTGAACACCACCGGCGCGCCCTGGAAGAGGCGGAACTTGCTGCCGCCCGACAGCTTGCCCCAGGCGATGACGGAGCCGGTGAAGGTGATGGCGCCGATGAAGGCGCCCAGGGCCAGCTCGATGCGGTTGCCGCCCGGGATGGGGGCCAGCGTGCGCGCGGCCACGCCATCTTCCGGCGGGATGGCGGCCAGGGCCGCATCCATGGCCGGCGTGATGCCGAAGGCCGCCGGCTCAGCGACCGCCGCGACTGCAATGGCCACCGCGGCCAGGCCGATCATGCTGTGGAAGAAGGCGACCAGCTCGGGCATCTTGGTCATCTCGACCGTCTTGGCCCGCCAGGCGCCATAGCCACCACCGACGACCAGGCCCAGCAGCACCCAGGCCAGGCCCACGCCGTGGCCGGCCAGCTTGACGATGAGGGCCGCGGTCGTCAGCACGGCGATGGTCATGCCGACCATGCCGAAGAGGTTGCCGCGGATGGACGTCGTCGGATGCGACAGGCCCTTGAGCGCCTGGATGAAACAGACGCTGGCGATCAGATAGAGCAGCGTGACGAGATTGAGGCTCATGCCTTGCCCTCCTTGGCAGCTGCGGGCTTCTTGTCCTTCTTCTTGAACATCTCCAGCATGCGCCGCGTGACGAGGAAGCCGCCGAAGATGTTGACCGCGGCCAGCGCCACGGCCAGCACGCCCATGCCCTTGGCAAACGGCGTCTCGGTCAGCGCCGCGGCCATCATGGCGCCGACGATGACGATGGCCGAGATGGCGTTGGTGACGGCCATCAGCGGCGTGTGCAGGGCCGGCGTGACGGTCCAGACGACGTGGTAGCCCACGTAGATGGCCAGCACGAAGATGATGAGATTGATGATGGTGTGGTCGACGATTTCCATGCTCAGTTCCTCGTGACTTGGCCGTCTTGCGTGACGCGGCAGGCCGCGACGATGTCGTCATCCAGCGGCACGTTGAACGCACCCTCCTTGGTGATGACGAGCTTCAGGAAGTCCAGCACGTTGCGGGCATAAAGCGCCGACGCATCGGCTGCCACCAGGGCCGGCAGATTGGTCTCGCCGACGATGACGACGCCATGCTTGACCACCGTCTTGCCGGCTTCCGTCAGCGGGCAATTGCCGCCGGCCGGGGCCGCGATGTCGACGATGACCGAGCCCGGCTTCATGGCCTTGACCATGTCCTCGGTGACCAGCACCGGCGCCGCGCGCCCGGGGATCAGCGCCGTCGTGACGACGATGTCGGCCGCCGCCACACGCTTGGCCACCTCGGCCTTCTGCCGGTCCAGCCAGCTCTGCGGCATGGGCCGCGCATAGCCGCCCACACCCTCGGCCGCTTCCTTCTCCTCGGCCGTCTCATAGGGCACGTCGATGAACTTGCCGCCCAGCGACTCGACCTGCTCCTTCACCGAAGGCCGCACATCGCTGGCCTCGATGACGGCGCCCAGGCGCTTGGCCGTCGCGATCGCCTGCAGGCCCGCGACACCGACGCCCAGGATGACGACGCGCGCCGCCTTCACGGTACCGGCTGCCGTCATCAGCATCGGGAAGAAGCGCTGGTATCTGTCGGCCGCGATCATGACGGCCTTGTAGCCGGCGATATTGGCCTGGCTGGACAGCACGTCCATGCTCTGGGCCCGCGTCGTGCGCGGCGCGGCTTCGAGCGCGAAGCTCGTCAGGCCTGCACCGGCCATGGCCGTGAGGCCGTCGCGGTCGAAGGGGTTGAGCATGCCGACCAGGGCCGTGCCGGGCTTCATCAGCGGCAGCTCGTCGACACCGGGTGCACGCACCTTCAGCACCAGCTCACTGCCAAGGGCCGCGGCCTGGTCGACGATCTCGCAACCGACCGCTTCATAGGCGGCATCGGTGACGCTGGCGGCGACGCCGGCACCACTCTCGATGCGCAGCGTGTGGCCAGCGGCCTTCAGCTTCTTGGCCGTCTCTGGCGTGACGGCCACGCGGGTCTCTCCGGCCGCGCGTTCGCGCGGGACGCCGATCTGCATGGAAGCTCCTGTCGGGGGGCAAGGGGTCGCGGCAGCTTACACAATGGATGCGCCACCCTGGTGCGGGAATTCGAGAGGAAGTTTCATGGCTGGAACAGATAGGTTTCGCCCCAGCGTCACTGTCGCGGCGGTGATTGCGCGTGGGGACCGCTACCTTTTGGTGGAGGAAGACACCCCCGAAGGCCTGAGGTTGAACAACCCGGCAGGCCATCTGGAGCTGGGCGAAACGCCGATCGAGGCCGTCGTGCGCGAAGCGCTGGAGGAGACGGCACGGGCTTTCACGCCCGAGGCTTTCCTGGGCGTCTACCTGGCCCGCTTCGTCCGCCCGGCGCGATTAGAGGATGTCACCTATGTGCGGCTGGCCTTCAGTGGGGCAGTGGGCGAGGAGATCGCCGGGCGCACGCTGGACCAGGGCATACACCGCACGCTGTGGCTGAGCCTGGATGAGATCCGCGCCAGCCAGGAGCGCCACCGCAGCCCGCTGGTGCTGCGCTGCATCGAGGACCACGCCGCCGGGCGCCGGCTGCCGCTGGACAGCGTGAATTCCGACGCATCGCTGGCCGAGCCGCGGCGCCTGGGCTAGGGTCACAATGCCGCGCGATGCCCCCTAAGCCCTCCCGCTTCCACCGCCAGCGTCTGGCCGCCTGCCTGGCGTTGCCGCTGGGTTGGGTTTTTGGTGCGGCGGCCCAAGCCCAGCCGCTGCAGATCGCCAGCTGGGATCGCGCGACGAATCCGCTGATCGGCATCAGCGAAGCGGTGCTGACGCGGCTGTACGCCGACGTCGGCCAGCCCATGCAGTTCATCGACCTGCCCGCGCGCCGGGCCGGCCTGCAACTGGCCAGTGGCGAGATGGATGCCAACACGCACCGGGCGCGCGACTACATCGAGGCCAACCCCGGCGTCGTCGCCGTGGCCACGCCGCTGGGCCAGGTGCAGCTGCGCGCCTACACGCGCGACCCGACGCTGCGGCTGACGGGCTGGGCCGACCTGCCGCGCTGGCGTGTCGCCCACCTGCGCGGCATCGTGCGCGTGGAGCAGCTGATGCCTGCCGGCGTGCACCGCGTCGAGGCCGGCAACCTGCGCGAGCTGTGGCGGCTGCTGGCCACCGACGCGGCCGACGTGGCCATCCTCAGCGAACTCGCCGGCAGCCCGGCGCAGAGACCGGTTGGCATTCAGGGCCTGCAGCGACTGGACCTCGTGTTGGACGAGCACACCGTCCACCATGTGCTCGCCGCCCGGCATGCGGCCCTGGCCCAGAAGCTCAACGCCGCCCTGCTGCGGCTGCAGGCCAGCGGCGAGCTCGAGGCCCTGCGCCAGTCGACGCTGCAGGCGCTGCTGAAGCGCCAGGGCGGCGGCTGAGGTGCCGGCATGACAGCTCCCGATTTCATCGAGGTCTACGAGGGCGCCCTGAGCCCCGAGGCCTGCCGCGCGCTGGTCGAGCGCTTCCAGGCCAGCCCCCGCGTGCAGCGCGGCGAGACCGGCAGCGGCGTCGATGTCAGCATGAAGGACAGCTGGGACATCGCCATCAGCCGCCACCCCGAGTGGACCGATGCCTGCGAGCAGCTCAACGACGCCGTCATCGCTGGTTTCAAGCACTATCTGCGCCGCTATGCCCATCTGGCACTGGCCCCGCTGAAGCTGCAGATGCAAAGGCCCGACGGCACGGCGGCGCTGCTGGACGCCGACGGCGTTAGCGCGCTGAATGACGAGATGCTGATGGGTCTGATCGCCAAGGTCTTTCGCCCCGGTGCCATCAACCTGCAGCGCTACCAGGCCGACCAGGGCGGCTACCCCTACTGGCATTGCGAGCAGTACCCCAAGCTCGACCAGGGCGAGGCCCTGCACCGCGCCGTGCTGTGGACCCTCTACCTGAACGACGACTTCGCCGCCGGCGAGACGGAATTCCTCTACCAGGGCCGCAAGATCGCGCCGCGCACCGGCAGCCTCTTGATCGCGCCGGGCGGCTTCACCCACACCCACCGCGGCAACCGCCCCCAGGGCGGCGACAAGTTCATCGCCACCTCCTGGGTGCTCTACCAGCGCGCCGAAAGCCTGTTCGGCAAAGGTTGAGGAACCTTGCCCCCAATGCGGCGTGCGCCGCGCCCCCCGAGGGGGCTCGAGAAAACTTGGGGCGGCCCGGCGTTTTCTCCTTTGGGACAATCAGCCCCATGAGTTCCGCAGGAAAAAAACATCGAGTCGTCGTCGGCCTGTCCGGCGGCGTGGACTCGGCCGTGACCGCCCACCTGCTCAAACAGCAGGGGCACGAGGTCATCGCCATCTTCATGAAGAACTGGGAAGACGATGACGACGACGAGTACTGCTCGACGCGCCAGGACTTCCTGGACGCCGCCTCGGTGGCCGACGTGCTGGGCATAGACATCGAGCACGTCAACTTCGCCGCCGAGTACAAGGACCGCGTCTTCGAGAGCTTTCTGCAGGAGTACCAGGCTGGCCGCACGCCCAACCCGGACGTGCTGTGCAATGCGGAGATCAAGTTCAAGGCTTTTCTCGACCATGCGATGCGCCTGGGCGCCGAGAAGATCGCCACAGGCCACTACGCCCGGGTCCGCGAGGTCGACGGCGAGTTCCAGCTGCTCAAGGGCCTGGACCCGCTGAAGGACCAGAGCTATTTCCTGCACCGCCTGACGCAGCAGCAGATCAGCAAGGCCATGTTCCCGGTCGGTCATCTGCCCAAGACGGAGGTGCGCCGCATCGCCGCCGAGATCGCGCTGCCCAACGCGAAGAAGAAGGACTCGACCGGCATCTGCTTCATTGGTGAGCGGCCCTTCCGCGAGTTCCTGAACAAATACCTGTCGCACCAGCCCGGCCCCATCAAGGACGAGCGCGGCCGCAAGCTCGGCGAGCATGTCGGCCTGTCCTTCTACACGCTGGGCCAGCGCCAGGGCCTGGGCATCGGCGGCGTGAAGGAAAAGGGGTCGCCGCGCGGCGGCGGTGAACACGAGCCCTGGTTCGTCGCTGCCAAGGACATCCCGAACAACACGCTGATCGCCGTGCAGGGCCATGACCATCCACTGCTGCAAAGCCCCGCCCTGGTGGCCGACGACCTGAGCTGGATCGCCGGCCGCGCGCCGACGACGGGCGCGGCCGCGGCCAAGACCCGGTATCGGCAGGCCGATGCGCCCTGCAGCGTCGGCTTCGACGCCAACGGCAAGCTGACGCTGCGTTTCCCCGAGCCGCAATGGGCCGTCACGCCCGGCCAGAGCGCCGTGGTCTACGACGGTGACGTCTGCCTGGGCGGCGGCATCATCTCGGCGGCGCTGGCGGCATGACCAAGTTTGACCGCCTCCTGGCGCGACTCGCCGAGCCCGGCGTGGTGCTGCGCCTGGCGGCGCTGGCGCTCTGCACCATGGAGTTGGTCAGCGCCGGCTCCGCGCTGCTGGGCGTTCGCACCGAGCCCTATGACGGTCTGGCCGCCTGGGTCTGGCGCCAACTCGGGGGCGACGTCAATGACCGCAGCCTCGTCCTCGTCTGCGTGGGGCTGCTGCTGGCCTTCGTCGCACTGATCTTTCACCTGGCGCGCCAGGGCCAGACCGCCGTGCCGGTCAACCAGCGCCTGGCCTGGCTGCTGCTGGTGGACCTGCTGGCCTTCGGCGTGACGCCCGGCCTGCCCTTCCTCGTCACGGCGCTGGCCGCCGTCGTGCTGCCGGCGCGCCTGGCGCTGGGCTTCGGCTTCGCCCAGGTGCTGCTGAACACCGGCATCTACGCCGCGCCGCAGGCCGCGCCCTGGCTGGACCAGTTCGGCCTGCTGACCTCCATGCTGGCCCTGCACGGCCTGGCCTTCGGTCTCGGCCGCATGGCCGCGGCAGAGGGCGAGAAGCGCCGTTGGCTGCAGGCCGTGCTGGCCGAGCAAATGTCGGGCGAGCACCTGCTGGCCGAGCAGATGCGCTACAACGAACGCATGCAGATCGCCCGCGAGCTGCACGACCTGATGGGCCACCACCTGACCGCGCTGAATCTGCAACTGCAGCTCGGTGGCGCCCTGCTGGCGCGCCAGGACACCCCGGGCGCCGGCCAGGCGATGGGGCGCGCCGAGGGTGTGGCGGCCCAACTGCTGGCGGATGTGCGCGAGGCGGTGTCGCAGCAGCGCAGCTCGCAGCGCATCGACCTGTCGGCCGCCCTGCAGGCCCTGGCCGAGGGCATTGCCAGCACGCGCATCGAGCTGGCCCTGGACGACGCCGCCCGCGACCTGGGCCCCCGCGCCGCCCACGCGCTGCTGCGCTGTGTACAGGAAGGCGTGACCAACAGCGTTCGTCACGCCGGCGCGCGTCGCGTGAAGGTTGAACTGCGGGGAGATGGGGATGAGGTCGCCGTCAGCATCGACGATGATGGGCGAGGCGCGCCGAACTGGCACGCGGGCCGTGCCGAGGGCTTTGGCAATGGGCTCTCGGGCATGGCCGAGCGCATGACCGAACTGGGTGGGCAGATGTGCGTGACCCGCACCAGCCCGGGTTTTCGAATCGAGTTGAGATGTCCACGATGGGTGTGATCAAGATCCTGCTGGTCGAGGACCAGCAACTGGTACGCGAAGGCCTCAAGGGCCTGCTCGCGCTGCACGACGAGCTGCAGGTCGTCGGCGAGGCCAGCGACGGGGCCGAGGCGCTGGAGTGGCTGTCCGCCGCGCCGGCCGACGACATGCCCGACGTCATCCTGTCCGACATGCGCATGCCGCGCCTGGACGGTGTCGGCCTGATCCGCGCGCTGGCCGCGCGGGCGCTGCGCCTGCCGACCGTGCTGCTGACGACCTTCGACGACACCGCCGCCTTCGACGAGGCCGTGCGCGCCGGCGCCCGCGGCTTCCTGCTCAAGGCCATCAGCCCCGAGACGCTGGCCCAGGCCCTGCGCGACGTGCACGGCGGCGGCACCGCGCTGCGGCCGTCGCTGACGACGCGCATGGAGGCCAAGGGCGGCGAGCGCGCCTTCACCGCGGCGGATCACCCGGACCCGCTGTCGCCCAAGGAACTGCAGGTGCTTCGCCTGGTGGCCAGCGGCCGCAGCAACACCGAGATCGCCGGCCTGCTGGGCAACAGCGAAGGCGTCATCAAGAACCACTGCTCGGCCATCTTCTCCAAGATGGGCGTCAGGGACCGCACGCAGGCGGTGCTGCGCGCTATCGATCTAGGCTGGATTTAGTCGGGCTGGCCGGCAAGGCCAGGTGCAGCACCCAATAGCGCTGCAGCTTGCCGGGGCCGGCCACGCAGGCCAGGCCGAACTCCTGGAAATCGGCGGCCATCAGGTTCTCGCAGTGCGCCGGGCTGGCCAGCCATTGGGCCATCGCTTCGTCCAGCGTCTCGGGCCCGCCGGCCAGGTTCTCGCCGGCCGAGCGCATCAGATAGCCCGACTCGCGCAGCCGCGTGCGCAGCGAGGTGCCCGCGGCGCCGACGTGGTCGATGCGGTCGCGCGCGGCCAGTTCCTGCGCGTAGCGGCGCGCTGATTCCGCCAGCACAGGGCTGGCGCGCAAGGGTGCCGCGGCAGGCCACAGGCGTTCGCCACAGGCCTGGGGCTGGGCGCGCAGGGTGTTCAGCCGCGCCAGCACCGCGTCGCCCGCCGGCTGGCAGCTGTCCTGGGCCACGGCATGGGCCAGGCCCGTCAGACCAAGCAACAGAGGCAACAAGGCTCGCATGGCCGCATCCTAGTTGTTGCCAAGCAGTCCAGCCGAGCCCACCATGGGGGCATGAAACCCCAACGACTTCTCGCCCCCCTGCTCGCCTGGGCCGCCTTCACCAGCTGCGCCCAGACACCGCCCGCCGCACCGGCCGCGCCAACCCCGCCCGCCCCACCCGTTGCCGTTGAAGCCGAGTCCGTGCGGCTCGGTCGCGAGCTGCGTGCGCTGATCGGCCCAGCGGCCTGCAGCAGCAACTCGCAATGCCGCACGCTGGCCGTCGGCGCCAAGGCCTGCGGCGGGCCGGCCGGCTATCTGGCCTGGTCCACCGTGGGCACCGACGCCGAACGCCTGGCCGACCTGGCCGCGCGCCAGGCCCGGGCGCACAAACGCGAGATCGAGGCCAGCGGCATGCTTTCCAACTGCGCGATGGTGGCCGACCCCGGCGCAGCCTGCGTGGCGGGGCGCTGCCAGTCCGCAGCCCAGCGCGGCGGCGCCAGCTAGCCAGCCTGGGGGCAGCCAACAAGCAAAAAAGGCCACACGCCTTGCGGCATGTGGCCTCGCTCGGGGACCAAGCCCCGTGGCGGTTTGGCGCTACTTACTGCGCCGGGTCGGCATCCACCAGCTTGGAAGGCGCGTTGGTCGGCTCGTTTTGAACCGGCAGGGCGCCGTCGGTCGAAACGCGCAGGACCGTGGTCGCCTGCACCTTGCCGGCCAGGTCCAGCCACTGAGCGCCACCGACGGTGCGCTTGCCAGCAGCCACGCCCGACCAGGCCAGGCCCACCGTGGCCGTGCTGCCCGCGTAGACCGTGCTCGGCACGACGGCGTTCAGGCCGCCGGCATCGCCGGGGCTGACGATCCAGCTCGACAGCTTGTGCTTCATCGGTGCCGCGGCGCCGCCATAGGCGAGCACGCAGACGCGATAGGTGCCAGCCGCCGGAGCGACGACTTGCAGCACTTCGTTGGAACCGTCGTTGCCCGAGTACAGCGAGCTGGTGCCGTTCGGGTAGGACACGACCATGTCGTTGTCGTCGTTCGGACCGCTCGTGTCAGCCTGACGCAGCGCCCAGCGCGCAACGATCGCACCAGCCGGCACCGTGAAGTTGTACTTCGCGATGGAGGCAAAGTTGGTGGCGCTGCGGCAGCGGGACAGCAGCGTGGCGGACGAGGTGGCCAGCGGCGTCAGCGACGTCTCGGCACCCATCGTCACGTCCTTCAGGCCGCCCTTCAGCGCGGTCATGCGGCCGCTGAAGCCGGTGCGCACGGTGAACAGCTTGCTGCCCGAACCCGTCGAGGCGGTGAACTCGGCGGGTGCCGAGATCGCCTTGCCGGCGCGAGCCTGGATAGGCGCGCGCACCGAGTGCGTGCCGTCGTTCCAGACGAGCTGGCCGAACTGCCAGACACCTTCGGCGGCACCAGCCACGGCGATGGTGACCGTGAAGGACTTGGTTTCACCCGGGTTCAGCGTCAGCGAGGCCGGCGACACCACGGCGGTGAAGCCCGCCGGCGGCGTGACGGCGGCCGTGTAGGTGGCGGCCGACGTACCGACGTTGGTGACGTTGCGAGCAACGATCGTGCTGCCTGTGACCGTGCTGACCGTGATGGACGGCAGGTTCAGGTTGTAGGTCTCGTCCAGCGTGCCGATGTTCGTGCAGTCGCTGGCCGGGGTGACCGCGGCCTTGTTGACCTTGCACTGGTACTTGACCCAGTCGTTCTTGCCAGCGTTGTAGACCAGGCCCGGATCGTTGGCCTTCTGCGGGTCGATATGACCGGCACCTTGCGACCAGGGCAGCAGGCCGTTGGAAGCACCGGCCAGGCCGTCGTCCAGCGTCGAGTAGGCCGAGGTCATCAGCGCCGACTTGATGGCGCCAGGGCCCCAGGTCGGGTTGGCTTGCTTGAGCAGCAGCGCCACGCCAGCCACGTGCGGGCTGGACATGGACGTGCCTTGGTAGGAAGCCCAGGCCGGTCCCGGCACCAGCGCGCCGGCGGCCACGGCGTCGCGATCGGCCTGGTTCAGGGCCGGCGTCACCTGGGCGATGACGTCCACGCCAGGCGCCGTCACGTCGGGCTTGAGGAGATTGGCGTCACCGGCGTTCGGGCCACGCGAAGAGAAGTTCGCCATCGTCGGCGCCGGAGCGCTGCCGAGGTAGAACTTGCTGATGCTGGCGGTGGCGCCAGCGGTCTGGGCGTAAGCCTTGATCGCATTGCCATCGGCGGTCGTGACGTGCACGGTCGGCACCGAGTGGGCTTCGGCCACCAGGCCGCCACCGTTGTCCGAAAGGATCATGCCGACGCCACCGGCGTTCAGCACGGCCAGGCTCTTGTCGACGCGGGCGTTGTTGCCGCGCGTGCAGACCACGATCTTGCCGGCCACCTTGGCGGGGTCGAGCTCGAGCGGGTTGCTGAAGCACAGGTTCAGGTTGGCGCTGGCGCCGGCAATGCCTGCGTCTTCCGCGCGGATTAGCGAGGCGCTGCCCAGCGGGTTGGGGTTGACCGAGGCACCGGTGTACTTGGCGGCGTTGCCCAGCGTGGCATCGGCCGAGAAGGCGCGGTCATGCGTGGAGGCGGCGACCGTCGTCAGCCAGGGGCTGATGTGGGCGACAGCCTGGCCAGGGCCGCTGTTGCCGGCCGAAGCGGCGACGAACACGCCAGCGACGGCAGCACGGTAGAAGGCCTGCTCGACAGGATCGTTGACCGAAGTCTGCGAGCCGCTGATCGAGTAGTTGATGACGTTGACGCCATCGGCCACTGCCTTGTCGATGGCGGCCACCGAGTCGGAGTTGAAGCAGGAGTTCTGGCTGCCGGTGCCGTCGGTCGCGGCGGCATTCACATAGGTGTAGCAGACCTTGTAGGAGGCGACACGTGCGCGCGGCGCCATGCCCGAAGCCTGGCCGAGGGCGAGGCCGTTGACGATGGCCGTGACGTTGGAGTTGCCCGCTGCGGTGGAGGCCGTGTGGTCGCCGTGGCCGCCATGGCCGGTCGCGCCGCCCAGGTCGTCACGGCCAGAGGCGAACGACGTCCAGTGCGGGGTGTTGCCGGAAGCGATGAAGCCAGCATTGAAGTGCTGGATGCTGATCAGCTTGTTGTTGCAATGCTTGGCGGGGTCGATGCCTTCGCCAGCCATGCAGACACCGGTGAAAGTGGCGGGCTTGGGACCGTAGACCAGGGTGTCGGCCGGGTTGTTGCTCGGCACGCCGTTGACGTCGACACGGTCGAAGAAAGCGGGGTTCTCGGGCCAGATGCCCAGGTCGACCACGCCGATGACCATGTTCTCGCCCTTCAGGGCCGCACCGCCAACGGTCTTGGACCAGAGGCCGCCGGGTTCGCTCAGCTTGAGGAACTTGGAGGTCGAGATGGTGTCGAGCTGGCGAGCTTCGTCTTGCCAGATGCCGACCACTTGCGAGTTGGCGACCAGTGCGCGGGCCTCGTCTTCGGTCAGGCGGGCAGCGAAACCGTTGAAGACGTTCGTGTAGGTCGCCAGCACGGGCGCATTGCCCACGAGGGAAATGACGTTGCTCTGCTGCTGGCCCAGATAGCTGATGTAGGCCTGCACGGCAGCGCTGCCGAACTTGAAGCTTTCACCGGCTGCCGGTTGGGTGGCGGCCAGGCCTGACACCGTGCCCTGGTAGGAGGCAGCGGGTTCATCCTTGAGCTGGACGATGTAGGTCTTGCGATCCTGCGCAAAGGAGCTCGTGGCCAAACCAGAGAGCAGGACCAGCGTCGCCAGTGCGGCGGGCTTGAGTTTCATCTTCATCGAAATATCCTTTCGAAGCGGGGGGTATGGGATCAGACGGCGCGGCGGCGACGGGCACCCAGGGCCGCCAGGCCGGCGGCACCGAGCAGGGCCAGGCTGGCCGGCTCGGGCACGTGCTCGATGACGATGTCGTCGAGGGCGAACTGGGCGCGGTCGGTCGAGAAGGACGAGCAGGTGTTGCCGGCACCCGGGGCAGGGCATGCGAAGCCGTAGGCGTACACGTAGTCGAACTCGATGTTGCCGAAGGCGCCGGTGTTGATCGTGCCGAAGTTCAGGTGTCCGCCAGCATCCAGACCCGTCAGGGCAAAGGTGGCGACCGTCGACACGCCATTGCGCACGCCTTGCAGGCGGACAAATCCGGGGGTGTTCTGCAGGGGGTCACCGCTGCCGATGAAGCTGGCAGCGAAGCTGCGCACCGAGAAGCGGAAGCCGTCGGTCGAACCGAAGACGACGGCGGCGTCGTCCAGCATGGCCAGATAGTTGGTCGGGTTGTTGGCCGGGCACAGGAGGTCGGCGCAAGCACCGTTCAGGAGTGCACCGACCAGATCACCGGTCTGGGCGCCTGCGGCGTTCGAGAACGGGTCGAAGAACATGGTCCGGCCTGCCAGGCCTGCCTGGTAGAACTCGTCGTTGTGGCCGAGGACGCCGCTGTCGCCGTACATCAGCACGGACATGTCGACCGGGTCGAAACTGATGGTCGAGCGCAGCACGCCGGCCTGGGCGCTCACCGAAGCGGCCAATGCCACCGCAGCCAAAGCGATCGACGTCAAAGTCTTCTTCATTGAACTACCCACTTTCTTTGTAAAGTTGAATCACACTGCGCAGGCAAGCGGCGCCGGCGGCGCTGCAACCTCCTTCGGATCGAATGGAGGTCCTGCGTATGAGTCGAATGACCCATCGAGGCGGCCGATTCTGGGTGAGCAGGAATTCACGGCCATCCCCAGTTGCCCGGCCTTCAGGCGAGGGGGGAACGGGTATTCACCGAGTCAACAGACTTGACTAGCCCGTACGAAATTCCACTGCACTAATCACCTTGACACGCCGCTGGCTGCTGAGGCGGCCGAAGCCGCAGAACCTGGATCGGCGATGAACTGGGGTCTGGCCGAATTGCGCGAGGCGAAGAGCAGGTCGCGCGCCTGCCGGACCTGCGTGCCGTCGGGCCCGAACTCGCGCAGCAGGAGGTGCTCGGAGCGGCTGCGCACGGCGCTGAAGGCGCCCGGCTGGCCGGGCTCGGCCACCAGTTCCCAGTCGGGCTTGCCGGTGAAGGGGTCCGCGTAGGCACGGCGCAGGTGGCGGCGCGGTTGGGGCGTGCGGTTGTCGGCGAGCAAGTCGTCCAGGCTCTTCGGATATTGCTGCGGCGGGTTGGGCGTGGCCAGCGCATAGGCGGCGATGGCCCGCGCGATCTCGCCGCCACGGAACAGCAACTCCCGCTCGCGTTCCCGCTCGGCCGCCGTGCTCCAGGCCTGGCCGAGGGCGGCGAGGCCAGCTGCGGTCAGCGCAACGAGGAAGAGGACGGCGAGATAGCTGTAGCCGCGCTGCAGACGCCCCATCGCCGGCTACCAGTCCGCATAGAGACGGCCATCGGCGCTGCGCCCGGCGGCGCCGCTGCGCACGTCCCAGAGCCGACCACTGGCCTGCATCTCGGTGGGCGGCGGCAACTCCACCCAGGTCTCACGGCTGGCGGTCAGCGGGTCCTCGGGAATGTCACGGACATAGCGCGCCGCGGCCAGCTCCTGCAGCGACTCGGGATAACGGCCCTTGTCAGCGGCGTACTGGTCGATGGCGTCGCGCATCGTCGTCAACGATTGCAGCAGGGCTGTCTCCTTGCTCTTGTGCAGCGAGGCGAAATAGCGCGGCGCGGCGATGGAGGCGAGCAGGGCCACGATGGCCATCACGACGATGAGCTCGATGAGGGTGAAGCCGCGATGAGCCGGGCGCCGGGCCGCCGTGAAACCAACACTGCCGGCTCGCGCCCCCTCGGGGGCTGAGGCCGCGCAGAAAGCGCCCAGTGGGCGGTTTCTGGCTGCCGAAGAGTGGCGCCCTGGGGCGCCACGCGGCCTGCAAGGCCGACCGCGTACTCGCGAGCGGGGGGCTGACATCCGCTGCTTCATCACCATTCCTTCAATCGCGAACCATCCAACGCCTTGCGCTCCGAGCGCGAGTAGACGTCGAACACATCCTTGCCGGCCCGCGGGTCGTCGGGGGCGCTCTCGTAGGCACGCAGGCCCCAGGTCTCGGCGGCACTCATCTCGGCCGGCGCGAAGGGGTCGCGCGGCAGGCGGCGCAGGAAATAGATCTTGCGGCCATTCGGCGACTTCACATCGGGCACGCCGTCGACGAGCAAGGCCAGCTTCGGCGGGTAGCCGCTGTCCTCGGGGCTCTGCACGATGCTGCCGGTCTCGACGGCATGCTTGTAGGCATCCAGGGCCTCGCGCAGCGTGCGCAGGGCCTGGCGCAGCTCGTGCTCGCGGCCACGCTGCACCGACAGCTCGAGCAGCGGCCGCGCGGCGGACGCGAGCACGCCCAGCATGACCAGCACGACCAGCATCTCGATGAGCGTGAAGCCACGAGCTCGCATCGGCGCTACCTACTTCACCGCTTCTACGGTCAGCAGCCCAGAGCCTTCCAGGCGCACCGGCGCGGACTCGCCATTCAAGCCATTGGCCACCAACGAACTGACGCCGATATTGAGCACCTGCCCTGCCGCCGGCGGCAGCGCGCGGAAGGCGACGACACGGTCGCCGCGCGGCGCCAGCTCGACCGGATAGCGCCCGGGCGTGACACCCTGCAGGGGCTGGGCCGGCGTGAGCTTGGCGGGGTCGTACTCCAGCTCGCCCTTGATCTGCAGGCCGCTTTCGTTCTTCAGCGCGACGGAGACGGTGCCGCCGGGCGGGATCTGCGGCGTGACGTCCAGCTTCAGCGTCGCCTCGGTGGGCGCGGCGGCAGGCTGGAACTGGGCCGCGGGCGCGGCCGTGCCGCTGCTCGGCGCCACGCCGACCCTGGCCTCGCGGCGCAGCAGGCTGCTGAAGGCGCCGGGGCTGGCGTCCGTGCCGCTGGCCAGTCGCGTGAGGGACGCATCCGGCACGGCCAGGTTGCGCACGACCCGCGGCGTGATCAGCAGCACGACCTCGGTCTTGGCGCGCGTGTCGGTCTGGGTGCCGAACAGGCGACCCAGCACGGGGATGCGCGACAGCCCCGGGATGCCGGAGCCGCTCTTGCGATCCTCGTCGTTGATGAGGCCGGCCAGCACCTGCGTCTCGCCGTCGGCCAGGCGCAGCACGGTGGAGGTGTTGCGCGTGCCGATCTCGTAGGCCGTCGTGCCGCCGGGGCCGGTGACCTGGCGGATCAGGTTGCTGACTTCCAGGCCGATCTTGATGACGACGTCGTTGTCGAGCTGGATGGTGGGCTCGACGTCGAGCTTGAGGCCGACGTCGAGATAGCTGACCGAGGCCGCGACCGACGTGGAGCCGGTGAAGTTGGTCGTCGTCGTGAACACCGGCAGCTTCTGTCCGATGTGGACCTTGGCCTTGTCGCGGTTGCGCACGCGGATCTTGGGATTGGCCAGGATGTTGGAGTTGCCGGCCGTGCCGCGCAGCGTCGCGATGACGGTCGGGTTGGCGATGCTGGCGCGGAAGTTGATCGGGTTCTTGCCGCCAATGAAGACGCGAGACGGGATCGCGCCCGAGGCATCGCTGATGCCCACTTGCATTTCCTCGGGCCACTGCAGGCCCAGCGAGTCGACCTGGTCGGTGGCCAGCTCCATGACCTCGACCTCGAGCATGACCTCGGGCTCGGGCAGGTCGACCGAGGCGATAAGCTTTTCCACCAGGCGCAGCACCTCGGGCGTGTCGCGCACGATGAGCAGGTTGAGGCGCTCGTCGATGTGGATGTCGCGCACCTTGGCGATGGTGCGCACCATGGCCTGCACCTGCTTCACGTCGGCGTTGGTCAGGTAGAGGGTGCGGGTGATCAGCTCCTGGTGCTCGCGCTGCTTGGCGGCCGTGTTCGGGAAGATCAGCACCGAGGTCTCGTTGAGCAGCTTGCGGTCCAGCTGCTGGGTGCCGAGGATGACGCGCATGGCCTCGTCCATCGTCACGTTGCGCAGGAAGACGGTCACACGGGCATCGGAGCGCACGTCCTTGTCGAAGACGAAGTTGACGCCGCTGGAGCGGGCCAGCGCCTCGAAGACCTGGCGCAGCGGCGCCTCGCGGAATTCCAGCGTGACCGGCTTCTGGAAGGCCGGGCCGAGTTCGCCGACCGCCGCCTCCAGCGGCCGCGCCTGGGCGACCTGGCTGGCCAGCAGGCGGGCACCGGGGTGCTGGGGCGACTCGGCCAGGATCTCGCGGGCCACGGCTTCGGCACGCTCCAGGCGCCCTTCCTTCAACGCGGCACGGCCGGTGGCCAGCTGGGCGTCCTGACGGCGGCTGCGCTCCACTTCGGTGGTCAACGCGGCCAGGCGCGGATGGCGGGCGTCGGCCTGGGCCAGCTGGCTCAGCAGCGCCGAGGCTTCGTCCCAACGCCCGGCGCCGCGCAGCGCCTCGATCTGCAGAATGAGCCGCGCCGAGGCCTGCTCACGGGCGCGCACCTGGGCGGCGCGCAGCTGCGGGTCGGTCGGGTCCTTGGCGAGGGCGTCGTCCAGCACGCGCAGGGCCGCGGGCCACTGGTTGCCGCGGCCGAGGTCCTCGGCCTGGCGCAGCGCCGGGTTGGCGCAGGCCGTCAGCAGCGCGACGGCGAAGATGAGAAGGAGCTTCTTCATGGGATGGGCCTGAAGACGATGTTCTGGGGAAGCTGGCCGGGCAGCCAGGTCAGGCGCACGCCACTGTCGGTGACCTGCTCGACGCGCCATTGGCCGTCGATGACGTCGCCACGCTTGGCGCTCAGCGCCTTGTTCGGGCCGGTCAGCAGGGCAACCTCGACGGCCTTGGCGCCCTCGCCTTCGATGACGCGGCCGATCATCTGGTAGGGCGCCGGCGGCGCGACGGGCGGCGGTGGCGGAGCGGCAGCGATCGGCGGCGGCGCGGGGGGCGGTGGTGGGGGGGGCGGAGGTTGCCAGGCTGCCAGTTGGGCCGCGGGGACCTCGGCCCAAGGCTGGCGCGCACCGTCCACTGGCGCGGGGGCGATGGTGGGGGGCGCAGCGACAGGGGCGGGGCGGCGAGCCGGCGCGGCGACGGCGGTCACGGCCTCGTCGTCGGGGCGCGTCGCGACCCAGGCGGTGGCAGCCAGCGTCGCAACCAGGGCGCCGGCGAGAACGAGTTGACGGGACGTCGGCTTCATGGCGCGGCCCTCCCGTGCAGCGACCACTGCAGCTCGGCATCGACGTCGGCGCTCAAGGGGCTGACGCGGCGCAGCTTGATCGCGTCCAGGCTCAGCGCCGGGTCGTGCTCCAGCGCGGCGGCTATGAAGCGGCGCAGCTGCGCATAGCTGCCGGTGACGGGCATGGTCACACGCAGCCTCTCCAGGCCCTCGGTGCTGGACAGCCGGTGTTCGGTGCGCGCACCGACGAGGTCGAGGCGGATGCTGAGCTCCAGCAGATCGGCCAGGCGCTGCTGGCGGCTGCTCGACGCCGGCAGCGTGGCCTGCCATTGCTGCACGCTGATCGGTACGGCCGTCGCGACGGCGGCGGGCCTGGCCTTGGCGCGCAAGTCGCGGGCCTCGGCTTGCAGCCTGACGGCCTGGGCGTCCCAGCGCTGGCCCAGCACGACGGCCGCCACGGCGAGCGCCAGCGCGGCAAGACCGGCGAGGCCGGGCCAGCCTAACTTTCTGAACATCCCCTTGATGAGGGCCTGCCGTTTCACGAGCCCCCTCGCGTCGCCACGCGGGCATTGATCTCGAAGCGCTGGCCGACCAGGCCCGTTTCGGCGGCCGAGAAGCGCGACAGCACGACCTGGTTCCAGCCCGGCGTCGTGCCAAGCTGTTCGGCCAGCTGCAGGGCCAGCAGCTTGTCGGGCGTCAGGCCTTCCAGGCGCAGCTCACCGCGGCCGGCGCTGGCGTCCAGGCCCAGCCAGGCGATGGTCTTGGCGTCGGCACCGACGGTCTCGACGCGCGTCAGCAGCGGCTCCCAGGGCATGGCCAGCAGCGCGCGGGCCTCATTGGCCGAACGGTTCTCAGCCGGTTCGGCACGGCCACGCGCAGCCGGCTTGGGCGCCGCTGCCGGGCGCAGCGTGGCGACGCGGTCGCGTGCGGCCTGGGCGGCATCCAGCGTGCGATGGCTGTCGACGGCGCTCCAGGCGGCCGTGGCCAGCACGAGGGCACCGGTGGCGGCCAGCGGCCAGGCCAGCGGCGAGCGTCCCGAGCGCGGCAGGAAGTCGGGTTGCGGCGTCGCGGGGCCGGGCTGAGGGATCAGTTCGGCGGCAGACGTGCCGACGGCGAGCGGTGGGTCGCCACCGAGATCGGCCAGGCTCTGCACGCGGCGCGACTGCAGGCCCGTCACGCGGCCACGGTCGAGCTGGATGACGACGGCAACGTCGCCTTCATGCCAGACCGCGCGGCCCGAGCCGGCGCGCGTTGCGGCGGGCAGCGAGGCCAGCCATGCGGCCCAGGCCGGACGCACGGCGGCGAGGCGCACGCGGGCGGCATCCGCCTGGCTGCGCAGCGCGGCCAGGTCCAGGCCATGCAGCGCCGACGCGCCCGCCGCTTCGCCGAGGCGCCAGGGCGCGATGGCGAAGCGCTGCGCGGCGCCGCCGAAATAGTGGGCGAACTGCTGCTGGGCGTAGGACTGCACGGCATCCAGGTCGGCCAGCGGCAGCCCCGGCTCGGTGACCAGTTCATGCAGGGCGCGGGCGCTGACGACCAGTTCGACGGCCGTGCCTGGCATGTCGCGGCACCAGGCGGCGAACTCGTCGCCGCCGGGCGTGACGAAGAGGCGCCGCGGCTTGGCCAGCTTCGCGGCGATCTGCTGGCGCAGGCGCTCACTCATCGAGGGTGACACGTTCCAGCTCCTCGAAGGTGGTGTCGCCACGGCAGACGGCCGCCAGGGCCATCTCGCGCAGCGACTTCATGCCACGCGCCTTGGCCGCGGCCTTGATTTCGGACATCGGCGCGCGTGCGGCGATGAGGTCGCGCAGGCCATCGTCGAGCTTCAGCAGTTCGGCCACCGCGCGACGGCCCTTGTAGCCTGTGCCGCGGCAATGGCCGCAGCCCTCGCCCTTCAGGAAGTTGCCGTTGATGACGCCGTGTCTTGTGAGGGTGGCGGCATCAGGTGTGAACGGCTGCGCGCAGTGCTTGCACGTCAGCCGCACCAGGCGCTGGGCCAGCACGGCGTTCAGGGCCGACACGACGTTGTAAAGGTCCAGGCCCATGTGCATGAAGCGGCCGATGACGTCGAACGCGTTGTTCGCATGCACCGTGCTGAAGACCAGATGGCCCGTCAGCGCGGCCTGCACGGCGATCTGCGCGGTCTCGGCGTCGCGGATCTCGCCCACCATGACGCGGTCCGGGTCGTGGCGCAGGATGGAGCGCAGGCCGCGCGAGAAGGTCAGACCCTTCTTCTCGTTGACGGGGATCTGCACGACGCCGCTGAGCTGGTACTCGACTGGGTCCTCGATGGTGATGATCTTGTCGGCGCCGGTGTGGATCTCGGCCAGCGTCGCGTACAGCGTCGTCGTCTTGCCGGAGCCGGTGGGGCCGGTGACGAGCAGCATGCCGTGGGGCTGGCGGGCCTGGTGGCGGATGGCGGCGCGCTCGTCGTCGCCAAAGCCGAGGGAATCGAGCGTCAACGAGCCGGCGCGGGCGATGGCCGCGCGATCCAGGATACGGATGACGGCGTCCTCGCCAAACACGCTGGGCATGACGCTGAGGCGGAAGTCGATCTCGCGGCCCTGCACGCGCAGCTTGAAGCGACCGTCCTGCGGCAGGCGGCGTTCGCCGATGTCGAGCTCGGCCATGACCTTGAGGCGCGACACGAGTTGCTCGGCCACCTGCGGGCTCTCGACCTGGCGCACCACGGCCATGACGCCGTCGACGCGGAAGCGAATCATCGCGCCACGGGCCGTGCATTCGATGTGGATGTCGGAGGCGGTGTCCTGCAGCGCGTCGTAGATGGTGGCGTTGAGCAGGCGCACAACGGGGCTGGCCTGCTCGGACAGCGCCAGGGCCGACAGCTCCTCGGTGTGGTCCTCAATGGTGGTCAGCGCGTCTTCGACATCCGACAGCGCGCGGAAGTCGGCCTCGCCAGCGCCGAGGAAATGGGTCACCGCCTCGGTCGATGCACGCTGCCAACCCACCGGCGCGTTCAGGCGCGACTCGACACTCTGCAGCAGCATGGTGTCCTCGTCGCGCTCGGCGAGCAGCACGCGCTTGTTGTCGGCACCCACGGCCAGCACGGCGCGCCAGCGCTGGGCCTGGGCCTGAGGCCATTGCTCGAAGTCGAGGTGCCAGGGGCCTTGCTCGGCCGGCAGCCAGTCGCTCAGGCTGGTGCTCATTGCACTTGCTCCACCAGCTGGAAGATCGGCAAGTACATCAAAACGATGATGCCGCCGATCAAGACACCCATGATCAGCATCAGCGCCGGGTTGACGAGGCGGGACAGCAGATCGGTCAGGCGTGCGGCCTCTTCGTCATGGAAGGCAGCGGCACGCTCCAGCATGGCGGCGACCTCGCCGCTGCGCTCACCCACCCGCAGCATGCGGCGCGCGACCGGCGTGGCCAGGTCTTGTGAATCGAAAGCGGCCGACAGGCGCTCGCCACGCTCGATCTGTGCGGCGGCGGCCTGCACGGCGGCGCGCCAGGGCGCGGCAACGACGTCGACGACGATCTTCAAGGCCGGCAGCGCGGGCACGCCCGAGGCGAGCAGCATGGCCAGCGAACGGTAGAGCCGCGCCAACGCCAGCACGCGCAGTCGCGGGCCTAGGCCCGGCAGCGTCCACAGCGCGGCCTGGGCCCGCTGACGCACGATGGGCTGGCGCAGCAGCGTGAAGATCGCAAAGCCCACGGCCGCGATGCCACCGATGACCAGGCCGGGATGCGCGCCGGCCGTCTGGCCGAACTCGATCAGCACCCGCGAGGCCCAGGGCAGGTCGGCACTGGTCTGCTCCAGGATGCCGGCAAAGCGCGGCAGCACGTAGAGCAGCAGGAAAAGGATGACGAGGGAACCGACACCGAGCAGCATCAGCGGATAGACCAGGGCCGCGACGAGGCGCGAGCGCAGCGCATCGACCCAGGCCAGGTAGCGCGCATGCTGGGCCAGGGCCGTGGACAGCTGGCCGGTCTTCTCGTTGGCGGCGACGATGGCGCAGATCAGCTCGTCGAAGGCCTGCGGCTGCTGGCGCAGCGCGACGGACAGCGGCTGGCCCTGCTCGATCTGGCTGGTGACGGCATCCAGCGCGGCGCGCACGCCGGGCTGGCCTTCCTTCTCGCGCAGCGTGCTCAGGGCTTCGAGCAGGGCGATGCCGGCGTCCAGCAGCACGGCCAGTTCCTGGCTGAAGAGCTGCAGCGGGAATTTGCTGTTGCGGCGCCAGGGCTGGGCGCTCTCAGAAGCGGCAGCGACCTCCTGCACCTCCAGCACGTGCTGGGGCGGCACACCGAGCACGGCGGCGACGGCGGCGCGGTCGGGCGCTTCGACCCGCTCGGTGCTGACGGCGCCCGCGCGCAGCACGCGGGTCTGGAACTGGGGCACGGCGAGGATCACCAAGAGGTGAGGTCGGCGTCCTCACCCTCACCGCCGGGGCGGCCGTCCTTGCCGAAGCTCAGCAGGTCGTATTCGCCATGCTCGCCGGGGCTGCGGTATTGGTATTCATTGCCCCAGGGGTCCTTGGGCACGGCCTTGGACAGATAGGGGCCGGCCCATTTGGGCTCGTCGGCCGGCTTGGTGACCAGCACGGCCAGGCCCTGCTCGGTGCTGGGATAGCGGCCGACATCCAGGCGGTACTGGTCCAGCGACTTGGTCAGCGCATCGATCTGGGCACGGGTCGCCTTGACCTCGCTCTTGCCGATCTGGCCGAAGAACTTAGGCCCGACGTACCCGGCCAGCAGGCCGATGATGACCATGACGACCAGGAGTTCAAGCAGGGTGAAGCCGCGTGGGCGGGCGGAAAAGGGGCGGGACATGGTCGGGCAGGGTACAGCGGGAGGGCGACTGTTCAACGGCAGGCGCCGTCGGGCAATCGGGATTTGACCGACCCGCATTCTCAGGGGAGGCATGTAAAGAGCCTCCCCCATGGGGCACCTCGTCAGTCCCCGACGATGGCGCCTTCGCTGAGGAAGACCAGCCGGCCGGCCGGCGTGACGGTGATGGCCGTGGGCTGGTTGATGTTGCCGCCCGGGCCCGGCTGCAGGACAGACACCAGGCTGTTGCTGGCGATCACGGTGCTGACCTGGCCGCTGGGGGTGATGCGACGGATGGCGTTGTTGCCCGTGTCGGCCACATAGAGGTTGCCGCGGGCGTCGAAGGCCAGGCCACTGGGGTTGTTGAAGCGGGCGAAGGCGCCGATGTCGTCGATGAGGGCCGAAGAGTAGGGAGCGCCCGCCGCCGTGCTGACCTCGCCGTTGGGCGCCAGCTTGCGGATGGACTGGTAGCCGTCGGTGAAATAGACGTTGTCCGCCTTGTCGATGGCCAGATACCTCACGGCGCCGAGACGGGCGTCGCTGCCCACGCCGTTCACATAGCCGCTTTCGCCTGATTTGCCGGCAATGGTGGTCACCGTCCCGTCGGGCGTGACGCGCCGCAGCACGTAGTAGCCTTGTTCAGCGACGATGAGATTGCCCTTGCTGTCCACCACCATGCCGGCAGGCGCGCTGAAGCGCGCGGCAGCGCCGACGCCATCCACACAGCCCCAATCCCAGGTCCTGCCGGCGATGGTGGTCACCGTGCCGCTGGCGCTGATGCGGCGGATCTGGCCGCCATCCGAGACATAGAGATTGCCCGCCGCGTCGTAGGCCAGGCCGATGGGATGGGCGAAGGTGGCCAGGCTGGCCGGGCCGTCGTCGCCGCCATAGTTCGAGGTACCGGCCAGGGTGTCCAGCAGCCGGCTGTCCAGGGAGAAGCGCCGGATGCGGCGATTCGTGGTGTCCGCGAGGGTCAGCGTGCCGTTCGGGGCGAGGATCAGCGCGCTCGGGTGGCCGGCATAGGAGGCAAATCGGGCCGCAGTGCCGACCCCGTCGGCAAAGCCACCCGAGCGCCCGCCGCCCGCCAGCGTCGTCACCGTGGCGTCCACCGTCAGGGTGCGCACAGCGTAGGCCGAGTTGTCGAAGAAGGCGAGACCGCCGTTGGGAAGGCTGGCCAGCACCGTCGGGTTGCCGGCCGACGCGGTGGCGCCTGGGCCATCGACGCTGGTCGGATAGCCGTCGTTGGAATTCCCGCTGCCGACGGCGGTCACGACATTGCCGATGGTGGAGATGCGCGCAATGCGCTGGTTGTCGGCAACGAAGAGATTGCCGCGCCCGTCAAAGGCCAGGCCCGTGATGTAGCCGAGGCGGGCCGAGGTGCGGTAGCCCTCGGTCTGGCCATAGCTGTCCGGCGCACCGGCGTAGTAGCTGACTTCCCCGGACGGCGAGATCTGGCGAATGGCGGTGCCGTCGGCCACAAAGACGTTCTTGTTGGCGTCGACCGCCAGCTTGCCGATGTTGGAAAAGCGCGCAGCACTGCCTGTGCCATCGGTCTTGCCGCTTTCGGTGGGGCTGCCCGCCAGCGTGCTCACCACGCCCGCCGACGTGATCTTGCGCACCAGCTGGCCGTTGGAGTTGTTGCGCTCGGAAAAATAGAGCGTGCCGTCGGCGTCAACAGCCATGCCCATGACCCCGCTCACGCTCGCCTGGCTGAGCGCGCCATCCCGGGTGTTGCAGCCGTCAGTGCCCAGGAAGCCGGACACCACACCCGCGGCAATGCGGCGGATGTTGCAATACTCGGCCACATAGACGGTTCCGGCCCGGTCCACCGCGATTTGCTGCGGGTAGTAGAAGCGCGCATCCACCAGGGGGCCATCGACGCGGGAAGGGTTCTTGGCTTGGCCACCAAACAGCTTGACGGTGCCGTCGGGGCTGACGCGCCGGATCACGCTGTTGTTGTTGTCGATCACATAGACATTGCCGCTGGGGTCGGCGCTGATGCCCCCAGCCCAGTTGAAGCGCGCCAGGTTGCCCTTGCCGTCGGCATAGCCGCTGCCACCGGTGTTGCCGGCCAGGAGGCGCACCAAGGGCGTCACTTCCAACCGAGCGGCGTTGCTGTTCAGCGTGGCAGCCGCATTGCTGACGGCCGCACGCAGACGGGTATGCGTATCGGCCAGCGTGACGCTGCCGATCGAGTAGCTGGGCGAGGTGGCGCCGGGGATGCCGCTCCAGCTCAGGCCCTCGTCCTGGCTTTGCTGCCATTGGTAGCGCAGCGGCGGGGTGCCGGTGGCGGCAACGCGGAAGGTGACGCCTTCACCGTTGAAGAGCAGGGAGGCATCTGACGGGTGCAGGGTGATGGCCGGGGCCGCGGCGTTCACGGTGGCGACGGCCGCCTCGCTGAGCGCGTAGCCGGCGCCGTTGCCGACGCGCACGGTGAAGCGGTCGCCGCTGCTGGCAAGGGCCAGGGTGGTGATGTAGCTGGCCTCGGTGGCACCCAAGATGGTGTTGCCGTTGCGCAGCCACTGGTAGGCCAGCGGCGCGCTGCCGGCGGCCGTGACCTTGAAGGTGACGGAGGCGCCGTCGCTGGTCGTGACCGACTCTGGCGCCGTGACGATGCGCGGCGCGACCGCGGTCACGGTGAGCTTGGCTTCCTGGCTGTTGACCGTGCCGGCCGGGTTGGTGACCACGACCTTGAAGACCGCGGCGTTGTCGGCCAGCGCCAGGACCGCGGTGGTGTAGGTGGCCTTGTCCGCGCCCGCGATGACGACGCCATTGCGATGCCACTGGTACTGGATGGGCTCGCTGCCGGTGGCGCTGACGTCGAAGGACACCACGTCGCCATCCTTGGCCGTCTGGGCCTGGGGCTGGGCGGTGAGGTTCAAGGCGATGGGCGAGACCGTCAGCGTGACGACGCTGCTCGTCACCGAGGCATTGGGGCCGCTGACCACCACGACGTATTTGGCGCCGTTGTCGGCCATGTGCAGCACCGGCGTGGTGTAGCTGGCACCGGTGGCGCCGGTGATGGCCTTGCCATCGCGCTGCCACTGGTAGCTCAGGCTGGAGCCACTGGCGCTGACGCTGAAGGTGGTGGTGGCACCGTCGTTGACCTTGGCGTCCAGGGGCTGGGTGCCGATGCTGGGCGCCACGATGGCGGGAGGGGTGACCGGTGGCGTCGGGGTGGGGTCGGAACCGCCGCCACCACCACCGCCTCCACAGGCGGTCAGCGTCAGGCCGGCACAGAGGCTCAGCATCCAGCCCGCAGCCCGCAGACGTCGGGCCATGGCTTGCGGTGCCACGCGATCGATTCTTTTCATCACAGTCCCCAGCTCTTGCAATCCAGCCGGGGGTGCATCCACGCCGCGGGCAGCCATCGGGCTGTCCGTCCTGCTTGCCGTGCGCGCCTCCCCAGCGCCAGCCCACTTTTGGGGCTCAGTCGCGATGACGCTGAAGGAGCAGCTGCCTCGCGGGGCGCCACGATAGAGGCGGCCCGACGTGAGTGTCCATGGCAGAAAGCCCCATCGCGGCCCGGCGCACCCCGCATTCGAGCGAGCGCAAACCCTAGGCCGAAACCGCCAGGGCGCAGCGATTGGCCGGGTTGTCGGGGCAGGGCCCGACCCAGCGGATCTGGGTGGCCGCCGCGGGCGGCAGGGGCGCGCGAGCGTCGAGGGCCTGGGCAAGCACGCCGGTGAACTCGGCCAGCGCGGCCCAGGCGCCAGCCGCGCCGATGCGGTATTCCAGGCTGTAGCGCGAGCCAGGCCGCAGACTGCGCGTCTTGATCTGGTATTCGCCGGAGACGATGGCGAAGCTGGGTGTGTCACGGAAGGGCTGGGCCAGCGGTTCGCCGACAAACAGCCCCTGCCCCGGCCACTGCACGGCCTTCCAGTAGGCCTCGATGGCCGTCGCGCCACGCCAGTACTGGTCGATGAGGACCGAAGCACGCGGGAACTTCTGCTGCAGATTGCAGGGCTCCTCGACGGTGCCGTAGCTGGCCGTGACCCCGGCATCCAGCCAGGCGGTGATGGGCATCTGGCCAGCACCCGAAGGCAGCAGGCCGCCGGTGGAGGTCAGCGAATCGGCCAGCGCGCCGGGTCGAAATTGCAGCGTCGACAGATTGGCAACGCTGGTCAGCCCCGTCAGATAGAAGAGCAGGCCGCTCTTGCCCGACAGCGCGTTGGCACTGGCCGGGCCGGCACTGTTGTCGACATAGTTCAGCGCCAAGGCGCCGCTCCAGGCCGCGGGCAAGGGAGCGAAATCGTTCCAGCGCACGCTGCGGTCGCTGTCGGTCGTGCGCACCAGCCAGCCCTCGCCGGCCGGCCGGGTGGCGTCGGCGGCGACGCCGCGGTTGATCAACGCCTGGGCGGCCGCCAGCGTGCGGGCGCCCAGCAGCATCGAGGGGCGTATCTGCACGTCAGCCTGCGGCCGGCGCGCTTCGCTGTCGTAGAGCGGTGAGGCGGCAGTGCTCTTGCAGGCCTCGGTCGATGGGCTGGGGTTGCAATAACGCGCGTCGAAACCCAGGGCCATCGCGCTGGTGATGCCCATGCTGCAGGCCCCGCTGACCCGGCTGGGTGCGGCCCAGGTCAGCAGCGTGGCCTGGATGCCTGCCGGCAACTTGGCGTCGATGTCGGATTTCAACAACGCAAAGTCGGCCGCTGAGATCGCGTCCTGGGCCGTGTTAACCCGTACGCGGATCAGGTTCGCCGCCGGCACGCCGCGCGCCGCGAGATAGGCGGCGCCGACGGCCTCGCTGAGCGCATCGCCCTCGGCGACGACGACCGCCAGGTCGGCCGGCGCCAGGCCGTTGCCCGGCAGGGTAAGTGTCAAGGTCTGCCCTATGCCACCGCCGCCGCTATCGCCCTCTCCCGCGCCACCGCCACCGCCGCCGCAAGCGGTCAGCAGGGTCAGCGACAACGGCAGCAGCAGGCGTATCGACGGGCGCATGCAGCGATTCTGCAGCGCGGGCGCGCTGTCGGTTGCGCACAGTTTTGGTGCGCTTCTGCACCTTTCGCGGCCAGCGAACCCGGGCTAACCCCAGTGTCATGCACCGTGGCGGGGCAATACATTCTCGCCACTCGACGCGGTTCCGGGCTTCGGTTCAGGACCGCCGGGCGGGTTGTGAGGAGACAAATCAAGCGCCAAGCGCACCAGGTTGCTTCGTAACCCCGAAGACAATCCACCGGCCACCAAGGCACCCCTTGGTGGCCGTTTTCTTTTGTGGGCCGGAGGCCCCTCGCCTGCTCTCGCACGCTGAACGCGGCGTGCCCAGTCGGTCTTGCAGACCGCGCTGCGGCAGTGCCGCAGCTCTTCGGCAGGCACATCACGCCCACTGGGCGCAATGTGTCCGGCCTCAGCCCCCGAGGGGACGGCGATTGACCGGGCATCAAGCCCGGTCAACATCGCCAGACGGGCCGGCTCGGGAACTGGAGTCGGACACAAGCAGTCCCTGCGGACTGCTTGTGCCTACGGAAGGACATGGGCCTCTGGCCCATGGCAGGCCCGGCGCTCGGCCCGCCAAAGGCACGACGGCCGCGCCGATGATGAAATCCAAGACATGCTCGAACTCGCTACCGTCGCCCTCGCCTCCCTGCTCGCAGGCTTCATCGACGCGGTGGCCGGTGGCGGGGGACTGGTGCTGGTGCCGGCCCTGTTCAGCACCTACCCGGGCGCCGCACCGGCGACGCTGCTGGGCACGAACAAGGGGGCGTCGGTCTGGGGCACGGGCTGGGCGACGCTGCAGTACGTGAAGCGGGTCGACCTGCCTTGGCGTCGCCTGATGCCGGCCGCCGTGCTGGCGGGTGCCGGCAGCTTCGCTGGCGCCTGGGCGCTGACCCTGGTCAGCGCCGACGGCCTGCGCAAGGCCCTGCCGCTGGTGCTGCTGGCGGTGCTGGTCTACACACTGGCCAAGAAGGACCTCGGGCGCGAGCACAAGCCGCGCTTCGCGGGCCGTGCCGAGGCCCTGGTGGCCGGCGGCATCGCGCTGGGCGTGGGCTTCTACGACGGCTTCTTCGGCCCCGGCACCGGCAGCTTCTTCGTCTTCCTGTTCGTGCGGCTGCTGGGTTACGACTTCCTGCATGCCTCGGCCACGGCCAAGCTGATGAACCTGCTGACGAATGCCTTCGCCATCGTCCTCTTCGTCAGCAAGGGCCACATCTGGTGGCATGTCGCCGCGGTGATGGCGGTGACCAACGTGGCCGGCAGCCTGCTCGGCACCCGGCTGGCCCTGAAGCATGGCGCCGGCTTCGTGCGTGGCGTCTTCGTCATCGTCGTCGGCGCCCTCATCCTCAAAACAGCCTGGGACGCCTTCTTCCGCTGATCTACCATCAAGCATTCCCTAGCGCCCCTACTCACCATGCCCGTCGATCCTCAACTGCGCAATCTGGACATCGAGATCCCGACCCAGCCCGAGGTCCTCGTCAAGCTCTCGCTGCTGATGGCGGCCGAGGACATCGACCTGCAGGCCATGTCCTCCCTGGTCGAGACCGACATGGCCCTCGCCGCCGCCGTCATGAAGGCGGTCAACTCCTCGCTGTATGGCCTGCGCGGCCGCGTGCAGACCGTGCACCAGGCGCTGACCTACCTCGGCATGCGCGAGGTGGCGGCCATCACCTTCGAGATGGGCCTGCGCGCCGCCTTCCCGGCGGCCGCGGAACTTGAATCGGTGTGGACGCGCGCCTCGCAGCGCGGCCTGCTGATGGGCCGCATGGGCCAGATGCTGGGCGTGGACCCCTGGGCCGCCCACTCGGCCGGCCTGTTCGAGGAATGCGGCAAGGCGGTGCTGTACCGCCACGCCCCGACTCACTATCCCGCCATGCTGCGTGCCGCGACACGCGACGCCGAGCTGGTGGAGCTGGAAAAGACCGCCTTTGGCGTCAGCCATGACGCGCTGGGCGCCGCACTCTGCGAAAGCTGGGGCCTGGCCCCGGCGGCCGTGGCCAGCGTGCGCTATCACGTCGAGATCCAGGCCTCGCTGACCATGCCGGAAAGCCTGGCCCGCCGCAGCGTCGCCGCCATCTCGACGGTGGCCTGGGCCCTGCTGAACCACCAGGACCAGCTCGACGACATCGCCAGCCAGATCGCGCCCCAGGCCCAGCTCGACGAGACCCTGGTGCTGCGCGCGGCGCGGCGCGTCAACGAGCAGTTGCTCGCTGCCCAGGAACACGGCCGCTGAAGCCGCTTCCCGGCGCGCCGCCGGGCCCTTAGCATCGACGCATCGGCCAGAACAACAAGGAGGCTGCATGCGCAACGCTCGGAGCCTGTTCGCGGGACTCTGCGTCGTGGCGGCCGGTGGCCTCGCGGCCCAGCCCATGCCCGCGGCGTCGGATGCCGCCCAGGCGGTGCAGTGGTTGAGCGAACCCTTCCCACCCTTCAGCTTCGTCGGCCCCAGTGGCCCGGCGGGCGTGGCGGTGGACCTGATGAAGGCGGCCCAGGCTCAGGCCAACCTGCCCGAGGGGACGCCCCTCTTCCTGCCCTGGGCCCGAGTGCTGCAGGCGCTGGCCGGGCCGGCTCCCGCCTGTGTGACGGCGATGACGCGCACGCCAGCCCGGGAGAAGCAGTACCAATGGGTGGGGCCTTTTTTGTCGGCCGACCTCGCCGTGGGGCGCAGAAACCCCGCAGCGCCCTGGCCGGCAGGGGACAAGCCGCTGGCCGGCAGCGATGTCGTCGTCATCCGCGGCGACGTTTCCGAAGAGACGGCGCGCACGCTGGGCGCCGAGGAGGCGCGCATCCATCGCGTGGCCGACCCCGTCATCGCGGCGCGCATGATGCTGGCCGGGCGGGTGGACGGCTGGGTCTATGGCGAGGCCGTCATGCGCTGGACGTTGACCAGCCTGGAGATCCCGCCGGACCGCTACCGCTTCGACGGCCAGATCCGCGGCGGCGACAACTATTTCGCCTGCAACGCCGCCGTCAGCGCCGACTACCTCAAGCGCCTGCAGCAAGGGCTGGATGCGGCGAAGAAGGTCAAGGGCAGCGCCAGCGACTACGACCGCATCCTGTCGCGCTATCTGCGCACCGACACGATGCCGCGTAAATAGGGCCTGCAACCCCTCGACTCAGGCCGCCAGGCTGAGCCGGTCCCGTCCGGCATGCTTGGCGATGTAGAGGGCCTCGTCGGCCGCCTGCAGCAGCGCCTGCGCGCTCAAGTACGGATGAGCCGGGCTGGCCGCCGCCAGGCCCACGCTCAGCGTCAGGCTGCCTTGGCCATCAGGCAGGCGCAGCGCACGCAACTCATCCCGCAAGGACTCCAGCACGCCCTGGGCCTCGGCCATGCCGAAGCCGGGCAGCAGCGCCACGAACTCCTCGCCGCCCAGGCGGGCGACGACGTCGGTGTCGCGCTTGAAACGGTCATTCAGCAGGTTGGCCACGCGCTGCAGGGCCACGTCGCCAACGGCCGTGCCATGGGCGATGTTGAACTGCTTGAACTGGTCCAGATCCAGCACGGCCAGGGACAACAGGCCGCGCTGGCGCTGGGCGCGCTTGAATTCGCGGCGCAGGGCCTCGTCGAAGGCGCGCTGGTTGGCGATGCCGGTCAGCGCGTCGATGCGCGCCAGGCTGGCGAGTTCGCGCTGGTTGGCCTCCAGCGCCGAATGCGCCTCCTCGAGCAGGTGGCGCTGCTGGGTCAGCTCACGCCGCAGCTCACGGGCATCCTGGTCCTGCTGCCACAGCGAGCCGCGGGCGCGCTGCATCGCGTGGCCGATGCGGTCCAGCTCGGCGGTCAGGCGGGGCGCCACGACGGCTTCCGGTGTCAGGGGGATGGGCGCCGATTCCATGGCCTCGCAGCCGGCGGCGAGCTGGCGCAAGGGGCGCAGCAGCAGGGCTTCGATGAGCAGCAGCTGGGCGGCGCTGAGCAGCAGCACCAGCCAGGCCGAACGGGCCACGCCTTCGCTGGGCGACTCGAAACCACCCAGGCTCCATTCGAAGACGGCCACGATGAGGGCCGTCAGCAAGGGCACACCCAGCGTCAGCCTGAACCGCAACGAACCCAGCCGCCGCGGGCTGACGCGGTCCAGGGTTTCGGCGGGGGAATCGGTACTCATGGGTCGACGCTGACTGCAGACAAATTGTCACGGCCGCATCCAAGGCCACCGCTCGGGGTTTGTCTGCAGGGAGTACTGCAGGCTGCTTCAGTACGGAACCTGGTCCGACGGGTACTTCCAGAAGTCCTTCAGCAGATAGTTCATCGGCAGATTCAGCGCCTTGTTCTTGGGCGGGATCGGCTTCATGAACCAGCGCTCGTAGATCGCATGGGCTTCGCGGCTCGTGACGAGGCGCTTCATCTCCTCGTCGACGATGGCCTTGAGCTCCGGATCGTTCTTGGGCAGCACGATGGACAAGGGCTCGATGGTCAGGAACTTGCCGACGACGCTGAATTTGGCCACGTCGGGCCGCGCCGACACGATGCCGTAGAGCAGCACGTCGTCCATGACGAAGCCGTCGGCCTGGCCGGCCGCCAGCATCTCCATGGCCTTGGCGTGGTCGGGCGCCTCGACGATCTTGACGCGCAGTGCGCGCTCGTCGTTCGCCTGGGTGATGGCTTTCAGCGGCGTCGTTCCCTTGGTGGAGACCAGCGTCTTGTTCTCGAAGCCGGCCAGGTCGTTGATGCCGCTGTCGGCCCGGACCAGATAGCGCGCGCCCGTGATGTAGTGCGGCACCGTGAAGGCGACCTTCTCGCGCCGCTCGGCATTGTTGGTCGTCGAGCCGCATTCCAGGTCGGCCTTGCCATCGACCACCATCTGGATGCGGTTGGCCGGCGTCACCAGCAGGAACTGCGGGTTCAGCGCATTCATCTTCAGCTTCTTGCGCACCGCCTCGGCGACCTTCAGGCACAGATCCACCGCATAGCCGACGGGGTGGCCGTCGGGCAGCAGATAGCTGAAGGGAACGGAGGATTCGCGGTGGGCCAGCACGATGCGGCCGCTGGACTGGATGCGCTCCAGCGCCGGGCCGGCCTGTGCGTTGTTGACGAAGCTGAGGGCAAGGAGGATCGACAGCAGGGTTTTCATGGCCAGGCCATTGTGATTCAGACCCATAGAGTCTGCGCATGCGAAGTTGGCGTTGGCTGATGCTTGCGGCGTTGGCCGGCACGGTTGCGGCCGATCCGGGCTATTACATCGTCACCCCCTATGACCAGGCCGGCCGCGTGGGTGCGGAGCTGCGCTACTGGACGGTCAAGGCGCCCGACGAAAAGGCGGTGCTCTGGCCCGAGCTGGGCCTGAGCTATGGCGTCAACACGCGCTGGACGACGCGGCTGCTGGCCAGCTGGGAGGGCGAGACCCTGCGCGGCGCCAGGCTGGAGACGTGGAACTGGATCAACGAGTTCATGCTGACCCAGGGCGAGAAGCCCTATGACCTGGCCATCCACGCCCAGCTGGTGCGCAACCGCGAGGACCGCACCAATGCGCTGGAGCTGGGCCCCGTCTGGCAGACCGACCTCGGCCGCCTGAAGCTGAACGCCAATGTGTTCTGGGAATACGACAGCGACAAGCGCGACACGCGGCTCAAGCTGCAGTGGCGCGGCGTCTACCGCGTGGCGCCGGGCTGGCGGGTCGGCGCGGAAGGCTTCAGCGAGGTCGGGCAGTGGAACGACTGGGCGCCGCGAGCGCGCCGGTCGCACCGCGCCGGGCCGGCCTTGCTGGCCACGCTGTGGGACGAAGGGCCGGACACGGTGACGCTGAACGCGGCCTACCTGTTCGGCAAGACCTACGGACAGCGCGGCGACATGTTCACGGTGCAGTTGCAATGGCTGCGCTGAGCGGCGCATCGCCTTCAGCGGCGACGGTGCGGTTGCGGCCGGCGCCCTTGGCTTCGTAGAGGGCGCGGTCGGCGGCGGCCAGCAGGTCGGCAAAACTCGTCGCGCTGGCCGGCACCATGGCCAGCCCGACCGACAGGGTCGCGCCGACGGTGCCACCGTCGGGCGTCACGAAGGGGGCCTCCTGCACCATCAGCCGGATGCGCTCGGCCACCTCGCAGGCACCGGCCAGATCGGTGCGTGGCAGCAGCACGACGAACTCCTCGCCGCCGTAGCGCGCCGCCAGGTCGCCGGTGCGCAGCGAGCGCAGGATCAGCCCGCCCACCTGGCGCAGCACCTCGTCACCCGCCGGATGGCCGTGGCCGTCGTTGATGGCCTTGAAGTGATCGATGTCCAGGAACAGGCAGGCCAGCGGGTAGCGGTGGCGCACGGCCTGGCTGAACTCGATGAGGCTGCGGTGGTCGAAATAGCGGCGGTTGTGCACGCCGGTGAGGCCGTCCGTCATGCCGGCGCGGCGCAGGCGCTCGCGGTTGAGCATGCTTTCGATGGCGATAGCGGCGATGGCCGACAGGCGGTCCAGGAACTTGGTGCCTGAGGCGGTGTCGTAGCGCTCGGGGTCGCGCGAACCCAGGTGCAGGCTGCCGATCAGCAGGCCCTGGCGGATCAGCGGCAGCAGGGCCGCCGAGCGCACGCCGGCTTCGGCGCCGAAGGCCTTGGGCAGCAGGGCCTCGTCCGGCCCGGGGCCGATGAGGCGGGTCGTGCGCGCGGCGCCGAACAGGTCCTTCAGCGGGCCATGGCCGTCCAGCAGCTGGGGCGCCTTGATCATGGGCAGGGCCGGCAGCGCACGGCGCAGCTCCTGCTCGGGATCGAGCAGCCACAGCTCGGCGGCATCCAGGCCGAAATCCTCGCGGCAGTCGACGAGCAGCAGGTTGACCAGCTCCTCCATCGAGCTCACCGCGACGAGGCGGCGCTCCAGCGCGTCGAAGCGGTCCAGCTTGCGCTCATTGGCCTTTGCGGCGTCGAGCAGGGACTGCAGCTGGCGGCGCAGTTCCTGGACCTGGGCTTGAGGGTTGGGCGCGTTCATGAAGGCGGGATTGTCAGGGCGGCGCGCGTGAAGCTCCGTGGCAGGCCGGTGACGGGATCCGTGAAAGAGATTTCGCGTGCAACCAATTGCAGCGGCGCATCCAGGCGCGGCGGGTTCTCGTGGGGCTGCAGCACCGGGTAGATACGGTCGCCGACCAGGGGCAGGCCGAGGGCATTCATCTGGGCGCGCAACTGGTGGCGCAGGCCGGTGTGGGGGCGCAGCTCGTAGCGCGCCAGGCCGCCCGGCAAGGTCTCGACGAGATCGACCCAGGTTTCGGCATTGGGCTCGCCATCGACGACCTGCATCTGCATGAAGCCATCGCCCTCGGGTTCCACGAGGCGGTGGCGCAGCACGCGCGGCCAGGGGCCGGCGCCGGCCGGCGCGATGGCGTCGTAGACCTTGGTGACGGTGCGGTCGCGGAACAGGCGGTGGTAGGCGTCGCGCTCCTCGCGCCGCAGGTTGAAGACGACCAGGCCGGCGGTCTCGCGGTCCAGCCGGTGCACGGGGTTGAGGTCCACCAGGCCGGTGGCGTGGCGCAGCCTGGCCATCAGCGTCTGGCGCGCATAGATGCCGCTGGGCGTCACAGGCAGGAAATGCGGCTTGTCGGCGATGAGCAGGTGTTCATCCTGGAAGACGATGCGCTCGCCGGCCGGGATGTCGGGCTCGACGTCCAGATGGCGCCAGTAGTAGACGCGCCGGTCGCCGCGGTAGGGTCTGTCGGCGACGGGTTGGCCGGCGTCGTCCACCACGTCGCCGTTGACCACCCGCTCGGGCCAGTCGACGACGCGCGGCAGGCGCTCGGCCAGGAAGGCCGTCATGCTGGGCCAGGGCCCCGGAGGGCAGAACACGGCACTCGCCGCGACGCCGTCGCGCAGCGGCAGAACCGGCTTGGGGGGCCTGGCCACCCTAACTCCGGCGGTGGGGCGCGCCCGAGGGGCGGGCGAGGCGGGCCGCTGACAAGGCGCGCCGACGCCGTGGGCGCATGCCCAGAAGGAGAAGCAACGCAGCCAGCGGTCCGCAGCGCACGTCCAGCGGGCGTGCAGCGTTGGATGTCGAAGCCAAGCCTGTCGAGGGTGAAGCCTGGACGTCGAAGCGATCCACCTTTTGCGTCATGAGAAGCGGCCCGCCGCCGGAGTTGGGGTGTTACTCGATGCGCGGCCCGCCGCGGGCGCGCTCGTCCATGTAGGCGTTGAGGCGCTTCATGTCCTGCGCTTCGGAGCGCGCACCGCGCCAATCGCGCACCCAGGCCTCGCGATTGGGCTCGCTCGCCAGCTTGCGCACCGCGGCGTCGATGGCCTCGATATGTCGCTTGCCCGCCGGTGTGCGGCTGCAGGACACGGTGGCCAGCAAGGTGCTCAGGCCCTCGGCCACCGGCAGCGCGACGAGGGCGCCCGGATCGCCGGCGCGGGCCAGGTAGTCGTTGACGACGGTGGGGTACTCCAGCGTGTAGTCCATGCGGCCGGCGCGCAGCATGTCCAGCAGCTGGGTACTGAGCTGGGCGCCGACGGCCAGGCGCGGCACCGTGTACTGGGACAGCAGGCTGTCGATCTGCGCGCCGAAGGCCCGGTCGCGCGCCACCAGCAGGCGCAGCTCGGGGCGCTTCAGCAGTTCCGACAGTTGCAGGCGCCCCTCCCGGGGCCGACCTTGGGAAAGGCTGTCCATCAGGTCACGCCGCACGATGACGTGGAGCTCGCGCGAGATCAGCGGCGGGTAGAGGTGGGAGAAATAGGCCCACTGCAGGCGCTCGGGGGTGCGCACATGCATGGTCGAGCACAGCGTCTGGCCGCGGCGGCTCTCGGCCTCGTAGCGGGCGGTGCTGGACTCGACGAACTCATGCCGGAAGTTGGGCATGCGCGTCAGCAGCACGCGCATGAAGCCGTCCACCTCGCCATGGCCCAGCTCGGCGATGGAGCGCGGCGGGCGGCCCTGCACGAAGCTGAAATGAGGCGGCACGTCCTGGGCCACCCAGCGGATGGTGTCGACGGGCGCCGCGGCCTCGGCGGCCGAGGCCACCAGGCATGCGGCCGCGCACATCCAGCGCAACATCAATCCCCTTCAACCCACTCGATTCGAGCGCCAAGTTCGCAGATGTGCTCGACGAAATTGGGATGGGCGCGGCGGATCGGCGTCGCGTTCTTGATCACGCTCTTGCCCGGGATGCTGGCCGCCACCATCAGCAGCGCGATGGCGACGCGGATGATGTAGGGGCTCTCGACCTCGGTCGGGCTCAGCGGCTTGCCGCCGAAGGTGATCATGCGGTGCGGGTCGCTCAGGAAGGCATGGGCGCCGAACTTGGCGAGCTCGCTGGTCCAGCCCATCGCGCCGTCATAGACCTTGTTCCAGAACATCACACTGCCTTCGGCCTTGACGCCCAGGGCCACGAAGATGGGCAGCAGGTCCACCGGCACATAGGGCCAGGGCGCCGCTTCCACCTTCTGCAGGATGTTGCGCGTGAAGGGTTCCTTGACCTTCAACGGGCCATTCGTCACGCAGCGGCTCCAGCCGTCTTCATGGACGATCTGCACGCCGAACTTCGCGAACGTGCGGTCCAGCAGCGGGAACATCTCCGGCGCGCCGTTCTTGACCTGCACATTGCCGCCGGTGATGGCGCCCAGGGCCAGGAAGGTGACGATCTCGTGGAAGTCTTCCGTGAAGGTGTAGTCGGCGCCGCCGAGCTCCTGCACCCCGGTGATCTTCAGCTTGGACGTGCCGTGGCCGTCGATCTTGGCGCCCAGCAGCGACATGAAGTTGCAGAACTCCTGCACATGCGGCTCGCTGGCCGCATTGGTCAGCGTGGAGACGCCGTCGGCCAGCGCCGCGCACAGCACGAAGTTCTCCGTCGTCGTGACGGAGGCGTAATCGGTCCAGTGGTCGTTGGCGCTCAGCGGCCGCTTGACGTGCAGCACCAGGCCGTCGGGCAGGCGCTCGACGTCGGCGCCGAAGCGCTGGAACACCTCGACGTGCGGGTCGATCTCGCGCGCGCCCAGCGTGCAGCCCTTGACGTCGTCCTCGATGCGCGCCGCGCCGAAGCGGGCCATCAGGCCCGGCACCAGCATGATGGAGGAGCGCATCTCCTCGGGCAGGCGGTCGGTGGCCGGGTCGAAGTGGGTGTCGCGGTGGTGGACGTCGAGGATGCCGGTCTTGAAATCGAGCTCCACCTGGGAGCCGAGCTTGCGGAAGACCTCGACGATCTTCTTCACATCGGTGATCTCGGGCACGCCGCGCAAGCGCACCGGCTGCCGGGTCAGCAGCGTGGCGCAGAGGATGGGCAGGACGGCGTTCTTGTTGGCCGAGGGAGTGATGCGGCCCGAAAGGGGCGTGCCGCCGTGGACGATCAGATGAGACATCGAATGACAGGTTTCGGTGCGCGCAAGCGGCGCGCGGTGGCATTGTCGGCGTTTGCGGCGCGGCGCACCCGCCACCCCCCGGAAGCTTTGTTCCGCACGGGGGGAATCAATCTTCCGCCGTCGGGTCCAGGCGCCTGGCCGTCCCAGTCGGCTGCGGGCCTGTCGAGCGACGCCGCATCCAGGGGACGGCGTTGTTATGCTGGCGCGACCAGTCCGGGTCACCCAGACCCCCAACGACAGGGAGGTGATTCCATTGCGCCAGCCCGCTGACGAGGACCAGCCTCACCCCACCCACCGCCGCGTTGGCGGTGGCGCCGTGCCACTGCTGCTGGCGCTGCTGTCCGGCCCCGCGGCGGCGCAGGATCTGAGCCAGCTGTCGCTGGAGCAGCTGTCCAACATCGAAATCAGCTCGGTATCACGGCGCCGCGAGAAGCTCGCGCAGGTGCCGGCCTCGCTGTACGTGATCAGCGCCGACGCGATACGGCGCTCAGGCGCGCGCAGCCTGCCCGAGGCGCTGCAACTGGCGCCCAACCTGCAGGTCGCGCGGGTCGATGCCAACCAGTACGCCATCAGCGCCAGGGGCTTCAACAACTCGGTGGGCAACAAGCTGCTGGTGCTGATCGATGGCCGCACGGTCTACGCGCCCTATTTCTCCGGCGTGCAATGGGACCAGCAGGATGTGCTGCTGGACGATGTCGCCCGCATCGAGGTCATCAGCGGGCCGGGCGGCAGCGTCTGGGGCACGAACGCGGTCAATGGCGTCATCAACATCATCAGCCGGCCGGCCGCGGACGCGGGGTTGCTGCTGCGCGTCGATGCTGGCACTGACGAGCGCGCGGCCGCGCTGCGCCACGGCGGCAGGCTGCCGCTGCAGGGGCACTGGCGCGCCTACGCGAAGCTGCAGCAGCGCGATGCCACCGAGACCGAAGCCGGCGCGGCCGTGAAGGACAGGTCGCGGCGCTGGCAGTTGGGCTGGCGCGCCGACTGGCTGGACGGCGAGGACGGGCTGACCTTGCAGGGCGACATCTACCGCGGCCATACGGTGGACCGCATCAACGGCGCACAGAACTTCGGCGGCTTGCGCACGTCGGGCGAGAACCTGCTCGCGCGCTGGACCGGCCAGCTGGACGGCGGCTCGCGGCTGCGCCTGCGGGCCTACTACGACCGCGTGGAGCGCGAGGACGCGATCCTGTACAGCCCGCGCTTCACGGTGCTGGACCTGGAGGCACAGCACAGCCTGGCCTGGGGTGCGCACCAGATCGACTGGGGCGGCGGCTGGCGGCGTTCGCGCGACCATGTCACGCCGGGCCGGCTGTTCGGCTTCGCGCCCGACCACGCGACGCAGCAGTGGCAGAACCTGTTCGTACAGGACGAGTTGCATCTGGCGGACGGCTGGCGGCTGACGGCCGGCACGAAGTTCGAGCACAACGACTACACGGGCTGGGAGACGCTGCCGTCGCTGCGCCTGGCCTGGTCGCCATCGCCGCGCTGGCAATGGTGGGCCTCGCTGTCGCGCGCAGTGCGCGCGCCGGCCCGGCTGGACCGAGACCTGCGCCTGCCGCCGCAGCCACCCTACATCATCGCGGGCGGGGCCGGCTTCGTGTCGGAGGTCGCACGCGTCGTCGAGTTGGGCCACCGCGGCCAGCCGAGCAGCACGCTGAGCTATGCGCTGACGCTCTACCACCACGACTGGCAGCGGCTGCGCAGTGGCCAGCCGCCGCCCAATGCGATGGTGCAGAACATGATCGCCGGCAGCAGCTGGGGCCTCGAAACCTGGGGGCACTGGCAGCCGCTGGCCTGGCTGCGGCTGAGCGCCGGCTTCAATCACCTGCAGCAGGACCTGTCCGTACAGCCGGGCAGCCGCGACCCGGTGGGGCCGTCCGCCCTGGGCAACGATCCGCCGCGGCAATGGCAGCTGCGCGCCACGCTGCAGCCGGCGGATCGCCATGAGCTGGACGTGGCGCTGCGTCATGTCGCTGCGCTGCCGCAACCGGCCGTGCCCGCCTACACCGTGCTGGACGCCAACTATGGCTGGCGCGCCGCGCCAACGCTGGCGTTGACGCTGGGCGGCCGCAACCTGCTGCATGGCCGCCATGCGCAGGCCAATGCCGCGCCGGGCCGCAGCGTCTTCGGGCCCGAGGCCTACGCGCAGCTGCGGTGGACCCCGTGACACCGGCGCGGCGCCGGTCGCTGCTGGCCCTCGCGTTGGGTTTGCCGGTGGCCGGCCTGAGCCGCGCACAGACCGACGATGCCGTCGGCGAGGTGCGCATCAAGGCCGAGTTCCTCTACAAGTTCACGGCCTACGTGGACTGGCCCGACGGCGCGCTGGGTGCGGCCGATGCCCCCTTTGTCATCGGCGTGCAGGGGTCGGAAGCCATGCTCGGCGAGCTGAACCAGACCGTGCAGGGGCGCACCGTGCAGGCGCGACCGGTGCAGGTGCGGCGCGTACGCGCGGCCGATGCCGACCCGGGCCTGCACCTGCTGTTCCTGGCTCAGGGCGAGGCGGCCAGCCCGCGGCGCGGGCTGTTGCAGGTCAGCGAGGGTGCGGCCGGCGACGCGCCGCCGCGTGCCAGCGCCATTCACTTCATGGTCATTGGCGGGCGCGTGCGCTTCGATGTGCTGCTCGACGGCGCTGAACGCGCCGGCCTGCGCCTGAGCTCGCGGCTGCTGTCCGTGGCTCACAAGGTGCATGCGGCGCGTTGAGGCCGCCGGTTTCAGGCTGAGCCGCTGCCGGGATCCAGCCGCCGCGCCCGCGCCAGCCGCCAGGCATCCGCCGGGTCGCTGAAGACGGCCTCCGCCGTCGTGTCGGTCTCGCGACCAGCGGCGTCGATGGCGATGCGCTTGTCGAAGACATAGCACTCGCCCTGCCAGTCCTGGGCCGCGTCGTCGGGGAAGGCCTCGAGGTAGCTCAGGATGCCGCCGTCCAGCTGGGCCACCTTGAGCCCCTGGGCCTGCATCCAGGCGGCCGTCTTCTCGCAGCGGATGCCCCCGGTGCAGTACATCGCCACCGTCTTGCCCTGCCATGCGTCGCGCTGTGACTCGACATAGGCCGGGAAGTCGCGGAAATGGGCCACGCCGGGGTCGATGGCGCCGCGAAAGCGGCCGAGCTTGAACTCGAAGCTGTTGCGGTTGTCGAGAACGACGGTGTCGGGGTCATCCAGCAAGGCGCGGAACTGTTGCGGGCTGACGTGGGTACCGCTGTCCTCGCCGCTGACGCCTGGCACGCCGAAGGCGACGATCTCGCGCTTGACCGACACCTTGAGTCGGCCGAAGGGCGAGCGCTCGCATGCGTTGTGCTTGAAATGCAGGCCTGCCAGGCCGGGTTGCTGCTGCAGCAGCGCCTCGAAGGCGGCCACCACCGCCGCCGGCCCCGCCAGGGCCGCGCTCAAGCCCTCCGGGGCGACGAGGATGACGCCGCCCAGCCCCACGGCCGCGTCGCGCAGCCAGGCCGCCAGGGCGCTGGGGTCGGCAATTGGCGTGAAACGGTAGAAGGAGCTGTGGATCAGGGACATCGGTGCGGATTGTCGCGCCCGCCCTGAACCACAGACCTCGCCCGGTCAGCCGGGCGCCGAGGCCGCTTCGCTGGCCACCGGTGCCGAAGGTGGCGCCGGCACGACCACCGCAGGGCAATCCGCCTCCCGCTCCGGCGGGTTGGACAGCGGCACCGACTTCAGCTCGCCCGTCAGCGTCCTGAGCAGGGCCCGGCCGCAACGCTGCTGCAGCACCTGGGCACGCTCCATGCGCTCCCGTCGGCCTTCCAGATAGCGCACCGTGCGTTGCCGCCCTTCGTCGGTCGCGCCGGGCGGCAGGTCGCTCGCCAGCGCATCGGCGGCCATCGCGAGCAGCTGGGCCGTGCGCTTGACCAGCAATTCGCCGTCCTTGCTGGACCAGGCCTCCACCACGTTCTCCTCCACCAAGGGGTCGGAGACGACGGTGACCGAGGCGCGACGCTGCGGGTTCGGATCGGCCGCGACACGCCAGCCGGCGTCGGCCTGCACGATCAGCGCGCGGCTGTCCTGGGTCATCCAGAACGCCGGCACCAGCTCGAGCCGCCAACGTGCGTCGGCCAGCGGCGTGGCGGCGCTGGACAGCAAGCCGCGCGCCTGCGTCACCAGGCCCTCCGGCGTCATCTGCGCCACGATGTTCTGATAGGGCGCCACCACCAGGTCGGCGCGCTGCTGCCGCTTGTTGGCCTCCGCGCGCAGCACGCCCTCGTTGACGGCGGCATGCGTCAGGATGGCGACCAGAAGACCGGCGGCGTTGGGTGCCGGGTACATCATCTGCCCCGTCTTCATGCCGGCGCTGTCGCGGTCCAGCACGCCGTGGAACTCGACGCCGGGGCGCGCCAGGCTGTCCCAGCCCAGCGCCCAGCTGTCGCCACGCGTCTGCGCCCCCGCCGCACAGGGCAGCAGCGTCGCCCCGACGATCAGGGCCCGGCGCAGGCGCCAGACGCCCTCACTGCAGCGGCTTGAGGACGGCATCCTTGCCAAGCTCCAGGGCTTCGAAATAGGCGTTGGTCAGGCCGGGGAACTTGGGCGGCTGGTCCCAGGCGGTGCCTGCCGAGGCCTTGCCGATGTCGATGGTCTTGTACCAATCCAGCGCGTTGGTGCGCAGGTCCACCAGATAGGCCACGCCCTTGAAGACGGCCTTGGGCTCGGCCGTCGGCACATAGGCCGAGTAGTTGCGCCACACACCCAGCGCGCTGATCTGGATGACGAGCAGGCGATCGACGCCATGCTTCTCGCGCAGGCCGCGGAAGTCCTGGCGCGCGAAGTTGGGCGCATCGCCACTGAACTTGGGCAGCTCATCGAGCTTCAGGTCGGCGGGCAGGGCCACCGCGCTGCCACCACGCTTGACGATGATCGACGCGGCCTGGTCCTTCAACGTGGCCAGGTCTTCCAGCGGCAAGGTGCGCACATAGCCTGTCAGCGTGCTGTGGGCGGCGCTCGCCACGCCGATGCAGAGCAGGCAGCCGGCACCGGGGAACTCGGTATCCACCTTGGGCAGCGCCGTCATCACAACGCCCACCTTGCCCGCGCCAGCAGCGAAGGCGGCCGGGTTGAGCGACACCGGGTTTTGCGGCTTCACCGCGCAGCCCGTCAAAACGACCAGCCATGCGGCGGCCAACCAAGTCATCCATTTGCGCATGAAAGCTCCCTGAAACTGTTTGAGGTCGGCGTCCGCCATGCCGGGCGTCGCGCTGGCGCGGATGATCTCGTAATGCCATGACATCAAGGCCGAAGCGCGGCTCCAGACTTTCCCCAATCCCGGGGCTTCCTAGAATCCAGTGCTTGCCTGCTCACGCCTGCACATGTCCGATCGCCTCAAAGTCCTGCCCCAATACCTGATGCCCAAGCTCGCGATGACGCGGCTGGCCGGGCATTACGCCTCCAAGCCCATGGGGGGCATCACGACGTCGACGATCCGCCGCTTTGTCGCCAAATACGGCGTCAACATGGCCGAGGCGGCGGAGCCGGACATCAATGCCTACAAGACCTTCAACGACTTCTTCACCCGCGCGCTGAAGCCCGGTGCCAGGCCCATGGCCGACGCGCCGCTGATCTGCCCGGTGGACGGCGCCATCAGCCAGGTCGGCCGCATCCAGGGCGACCAGGTCTACCAGGCCAAGGGCCAGAACTTCACGACGACGGCCCTGGTCGGCGGTGATGCCCAGCTGGCCGCGCGCTTTACGGACGGCCTGTTCGCCAACCTCTACTTGAGCCCCAAGGACTACCACCGCATCCACATGCCGGCCGCCGGTCGCCTCGTGCGCATGGTGCATGTGCCGGGCGAGCTGTTCTCGGTGAACCCGACGACGGCGCGCGGCGTGCCGGGGCTGTTCGCGCGCAACGAGCGCCTCGTCTGCGTGTTCGACGACGACAGCCTGGGCCGCTGGGTGCTGGTGCTCGTCGGCGCGACCATCGTCGGCAGCATGGCCACCGTCTGGCAAGGCCAGATCAAGCGCGAAGGCCCGGTGCGCGAGTGGGATTACTCACCCAGCCAGGTCACGCTGGCCCAGGGCGATGAGATGGGCCGCTTCCTGCTCGGCTCCACCGTCGTCATGCTGTTCGAGAAGAGCGGCCTGCAGTTCAACCCGGCGTGGCAGCCGGGCGGCTCGATCCGGATGGGTGAGTTGATGGCGCGCTGAGCAGGGCTGCCGCCGCATCGGGCAGCAGCGGCCGGGACAGCAGCCAGCCCTGCAGATGCGTGCAGCCCAGGGCCTCGACCTCGGCGGCCTGGGCCTCGGTCTCCACCCCTTCCGCGACGATGGCCAGGCCCAGCGACTGGGCCAGCAGGCAGGCCGCGCGCACGACGGCGCCGGCCGCAGGCTCGGGCAGCGGGTCGATCATGCTGCGGTCGAGCTTGAGCGTCGTGATGGGCAGGCGGCGCAGCAGCGTCAGCGAGCTCTGGCCGGTGCCGAAGTCGTCGAAAGCGACGCCCACGCCCGCATCGCGCAACCGCGCGAGCTGGGGCAGCACGCGGTCCATATGCGTCATGGCGGCGGTCTCGGTGATCTCCACCTCGATCAGCGCCGGGTTCACGCCATGGGCGCGCACCAGGTCCAACAGCCAGTCGGCAAAGCCCGTGTCCTCGAACTGCAGCGGCGACACATTCACCGCCACCGGCATCACGGCCAGGCCCTGCTGCTGCCAGGCCCGCAGCTGCTGGGCGGCCTGGCGCAGGATCAGCGTGCCCAGCGGCACGATCTGGCCAGTGCGCTCGGCAGCGGGAATGAAGTCGGCCGGGCTGACACGGCCGCGGCCCGGCCGCTGCCAGCGTACCAGGGCCTCGAAACCCGCCAGCTGCCGGCCGCCCGCACTGAACTTGGGCTGGTAGTCGAGCTGGAACTCCTCGCGCTCGATGGCCGCGGCCAGGGCTTGCTCGATCTCCAGCAGGCCACCCGCGCCGGCCGCCATGCCGGGCCGGAAGGCGACGGCGGCCGCACCGGCCTGCTGCTTGGCCTGGTGCATGGCCACGTCGGCGGCACGCAGCAGCGCCGCGCCATTCAGGCCATGGGCGGGGAAGCGCGCGATGCCGACCGACAGATGCACATACAAGGCCCGGTGGGCGACCGCGAAGGGCGCGTTCATCAGCGCGAGCAGGCGCTGGCCGACGAGCATGGCGGCCGTGTCGTCGTCGACGCCGGGTTGCAACAGCAGGAACTGGTCTTCGCCCAGGCGCGCCAGCAGGGCTTCGGGCGGCAGGGTCTCGCGCAGGCGCGCGGCGATGGCCTGCAGCAGCGCGTCGCCGGTCTCGTGGCCCAGGCTTTCGTTGACGAGCTGGAAGCGGTCCAGGTCGGCCGACAGCAGCGCGAAGCCCGGGCCGCCGGGTGCCGTCAGCTCGGCGAGGCGGGCCAGTGCCGAGTGGCGGTTGGGCAGGTCGGTCAGTTCGTCGTGCAGGGCCTGGCGGCGCAGCGCCTCATGGGCCTCGCGGCGCTCGGTGTCGTCCAGCAGCAGCACCAGCTCGGCCGGACCGTCGTCCCAGTCGATGAAGCTGGACAGGCAATGCAGATACAGCAGCCGCCCATCGAGGCGCTGGCGCAGGCCATCCCAGGCCAGGCCTTGCAAGCGGCCTTCGATGACGCGGCGATGCCGCTCGGCGGCCTCGGTGACCTGCTCGGGCAGGCGCACCGCCGACAGATCCCCGCCGCCCGCGGCCAGTTCGGTCTGGCCATACTCGAACATGGCCAGCGCCGCCGGGTTGGCATAGAGCAGGCGGCCGTCACGGATGACGGCCTGGCCCTGCAGGGACTGCTCTGCGAGCTGACGCAGCCTGGCGCCGGCGCGTGCCGCCTCGGCCTTGGCACGTCGCACCGAGAGCAGGATCATCGACATCGCCAGCACGCCCTGGACGCAGGTGCCGGCGATGTGGGCAAAGGCCGAATGGGCCAGCGGGTCTTCCAGCGGACTGATGAAGTGCAGCGCGCCCGAGACGGCGAAGCAGGCGGCGGTGAAACGCTCGGCGCGCAGGCCGCCCTGCCACATCCACCGGGCCGACAGCCAGGCGCTGCAGGCCAGCGCGATGGAGGCCAGCCAGATGGCCGCCGGCTGGTTGACCAGGGCCGTGCCCATGACCGCGAACAGCAGCACCGCGAAGCCGGGCAGGAAACGCCGCCAGGGCCAGGGCCGACCGGTGTAATGGGCCGCGCCGGCAATCTCCAGCGCCATGGTGCCGATCATGCAGATCGTCGCCACGGTGGCTTGCAGCCGATAGTGCAGGGATTCCGGCTGGTCGCTGGGCAGCAGCGCGATGCCCAGGGTCAGCGTCAGCGCCAGCAGGATCTGGGACCAGCCCCAGTCGCGGATGTGCCGGTAACCGGGCTCCAGCCGCGCCAGTGCCAGCATCGCACCGCCCAGCATGGCGATGAAGCAAGAACTGATCAGCAGCAGCGGCAGCATGAATGCTCGGCCCTCCCCGGGTCGCGCGAATCCTAGCCTTACAACTGCTGGCGGTCCCTGTCCAAATACCGTCTAGGCAAGCATTTATGCCTCACCAGTGCAGCGTAACCACGGCGCTGGCCGGCAGCTCGTAGCTGAAGCGCTGCCCCGGCGCCTGCACCGTGAAGCGGCGTGCTTGCGACGCCGAATTGCAGACGATGAGGACGGTGCTGCCATCGGGGTTGGTGAAGGCGACGTGATCGAGTCCCTTCGCTCCGCCCTCCGAGTCCACACGCCGCGCGCCCTGCGTCACGAAGCGGCTGGCATGGCCGAAGGCGTAGTACTCGATGTTGCGCGTGACCTGGCCGGTCTTGGGGTCGATGGTGACGACGCCGCGACAGTCCTTGCAGCCGCCCAGGTGCGGGCCGTATTGCGGGTCCAGCGCCAGGTTCCACATCAGCACGCCACGCGCGCCGTGGCGGGTGCTGCCGATGATGAGGTTGCGCGTGATCCACGGCAGGGTCTCGTTCCACTGCGGTTTCCATTCGCCGCCGGAACACTCGGTGAACCAGACGTCCAGCGCTGGGAATTGCCGGGCCACCTGCGACTGCGCCGACACATCGCCGCCGTAGCAATGCCAGGCCACGCCCGAGACGTATTTGCGCGCCTTGGCATCGGACAGCATGGACAGCGGGCTCCAGGGCTCGTCCCAGTTGTGGTCCCATTCCAGCAACTGGGTCTTCATGCCCTTGGCTTCAAGCAAAGGGCCGAGGTGCTGGCCGACGACGACGGCGCGGGTGCGGGGCGTCATGCGCATGCCGGGATAGTCGGGCGGCTCGAAGTGCGGTTCGTTCTGCAGCGTCAGCGCAAAGATGGGCACGCCCTCGGCCTTCATCTCGTCCACGTAGCGGACCATGTAGCGGGCGAAGGCGCCATAGAACTCGGGTTTGAGCTGGCCCTGCACCAGGCTGTCGGTCGTCTTCATCCAGCCCGGCGCGCTCCAGGGCGAGGCCATGACCTGCAGCTTGGGGTTCAGCGCCAGGGCCTGCTTGACGGCGGGGATGACGTCCTCCCGCTCGGGCGCCAGCGAGAAGTTCTTCAGTTCGGGGTCGGTCTGACCCGCGGGCATGTCGTCCAGGCTGTAGTGGCGGCGCGAGAAATCGGACGCGCCAATGGTCAGCCGCGTCAGCTCGAAGCCCAGGCCATGGCCTTCACGCGTGAACAGCTCGCGCATCAGGGCGTCGCGCTGCGTGGGACTCATGCCGTTGCGGATCAGCCAGGCCGAGCCTTCGGTGATGGCGGCACCAAAGCCGGCGATGCGCTGGTGCTGGCGCCTGGGGTCGATGCGGATGACTTCACCCGCCTTGGTGGCCTTGTCGACCACGCTGGGCGCGAGCAGCTGCTGCTGGTCGGCCGTGGTGAGAAAAGCCCGTACAGGAGCAGCGTTAGCAAGGCCGACGAGCGCGGCTGTCAGCGTCAAAAGCAGTGTCTTCATGGTCTCTGGCTAAGGTGCCGCGCAGTGAGCGGCGATGAAGTCGGCGTGGGCGGGCATCACCTCCACGCAGCGGCGCACGACGCGATGGACGTCGGCTATGAATTCCTGGGCTTGTCCGGCAGGACGCGCGGCGGCGAGCGGGTGGTGGCCGCGCGGCATCAGCCCCTGGCCGATCAGCACCTGCAGCCAGCTCGGCTCGGAGAACAACTCCTGGCCCTGGCGGAACAGCCGGCCATGGCTGGCGAAGAGGTCCATGCGGACCTGCAGCGCCTCGGGCACGGCCATGGCGCGGCAATGGCGCCAGAAGGCCGAATCGTCGCGGCGCGTCAGCTTGTAGTGCAGGATGATGAAGTCGCGCACCGACGCCATCTCGGCGGCGGTCTGGCGGTTGTATTCGGCGATGTCGGCGGCGGCCAGACTTTCGCTCGGGAAGAGATCGATGAGACGCAGCACTGCGCTCTGGATCAGGTGGATGCTGGTGGACTCCAGCGGCTCCAGGAAGCCGCTCGAGAGGCCGATGGCGACGCAGTTGCCGACCCAGGCCTGCTGGCGGCGACCGGTGCGGAACTTGATGAGACGGGGATCGGCGAGGGGTTCGGCGTCGAGGTTGCGCATCAACGTGTCGCGCGCGGTGGCTTCGTCGGTGAAGGCGCTGGCAAAGACATGGCCGTTGCCGGTGCGGTGCTGCAGCGGGATGCGCCACTGCCAGCCAGCGTCGTGGGCCGTCGCCCGCGTGCAGGGCAGCAGCGGGCCGTGCGAAGCCGTCGGCACGGCCCAGGCGCGGTCGCAGGGCAGCCAGTTGGACCAGTCCTCGAAGGGAACACCGAGCGTCTTGCCGATCAGCAGCGCGTGCAGGCCGGAGCAGTCGATGAAGAAGTCGCCTTCGATCTTGCGGTCGCCGTTCAGGTGCAGGGCGCGGATGTGGCCGCCCTCGCAATCGACACGCTCGATGCGGCCCTCGAGGCGCTGCACGCCCTGCTTCTCCGCATGCCGGCGCAGCAGGGCCGCATAGCGCGAGGCGTCGAAGTGGAAGGCATAGGCAATCTCGGCCAGCGGCGAGCCGGCCATGTCGGGCCGGGGGCGCATGAAGCGGCCGGCCAGCGCAGCCTGGTTGTTGATCGAGAACTCCGCCAGCGGCGTTTCAGCGCCCAGGCGCAGCCAGTGCTGGTGGAAGGGCAACTCGTCCAGCGGCCGCCCGACGTCGCCGAAGGCGTGCATATAGCGCTCGCCGATGGCACCCCAATCGACGAACTCGATGCCGAGCTTGAAGGTCCCGCCGGTCTCGCGCAGGAACTCGTCCTCGTCCAGCCCGATGCGCGCATTGAAGCCGCGGATGGGCGGGATGGTGGCCTCGCCGACGCCGACGATGCCGATCTCGTCGGACTCGACGAGGGTGAGTTGCCAATGCCCCTGCCCCAGCTTGGCCGCCAGCGCCGCCGCGCACATCCAGCCGGCACTGCCGCCGCCCACGATGACGATGCGGCGCAAGGCGTCCATCAGGCCAGGCGCTGCTCGGTGGTCGCGTCGAAGACGCTGAGCGCGGTCTCGTCGATGTCGAAGGCCAGCTCATCACCGGCCGCGACCTTGCGGCCATCGTGCACGAGCACCGAGAAGCCCTGCTCGCCCAGCTTCATCCAGACGACCTGGTGGTTGCCCATGGGCTCGACCAGTTGCACGGTGGCGCGCCAGCGGCCATCGGACTGCAGGCGCACATGCTCGGGGCGGATGCCGAGCACCAGGTTCTGGCCCGCCTTCACGCGGCCCTCGGCCAGCTGCAAGGGCAGTGCACCTTGCAGTGAACGGCCATCGGTGCCGACCTGGGCGGGCACGAAGTTGATGGCCGGCGCGCCGAGGAAGCCCGCGACGAAGAGGTTGGCGGGCGTCTCGTAGACCTCACCGGGCGTGCCGATCTGCTGGATGACGCCGCTCTTCATGACGACGATGCGCGAGGCCAGCGTCATGGCCTCGACCTGGTCGTGGGTCACGTAGATCATGGTGTTGCCCAGCGTCTGGTGCAGCAGCTTGAGCTCGCGGCGCAGTTCGGCGCGCAGCTTGGCGTCGAGGTTGGACAGCGGCTCGTCGAACAGGAAGACGCCGGCCTCTCGCACGAGGGCGCGGCCGATGGCGACGCGCTGGCGTTGGCCGCCCGACAGCTGGGCCGGCTTGCGGGCCAGCAGTGGCGTCAGCTGCAGCATCTCGGCCGCGCGCGTGACGCGGCGCGCTATCTCGGCCTTGGGTACGCCGGCCACGCGCGGGCCGAAGGACATATTGCGCTCCACCGTCATCGTCGGGTACAGCGCATAGCTCTGGAACACCATGCCGATGCCGCGCTCGGCCGGTTCGGCGTCGGTCATGTCGGTGCCGCCAATGTGGATGCTGCCCGCACTCACGTCGATGAGGCCGGCGATGCTGTGCAGCAGCGTCGACTTGCCGCAGCCCGAGGGGCCGAGCAGCACGAGGAACTCGCCCTCGTGGACCTGCAGGTCCAGGCCCTTGATGACTTCGTTGTGCCCGAACTTGATGCTCAGGCTCTGGATGTTCACGCCACTCACTTGACGGCTCCCGCTGCGATGCCGCGGACGAACCAGCGGCCGGAAATCAGATAGACCAACAGGGGCACGGCAGACGTCAGGATGGTCGCGGCCATGTTGAGGTTGTAGAGGCGCTCGCCCGTCGTCGTGTTGATGACGTTGTTGAGCTGCACCGTCATCGGCTGGTTCTCGCGGCCGGCGAAGGTCAGGCCCAGGATGTAGTCGTTCCACACGCCGGTGATCTGCATGATGGCCGCGACGATCAGCATGGGCGTAGACATGGGCAGCACCAGCTGCACGAAGATGCGCCAGAAGCCGCCACCATCCACGCGCGCCGCCTTGAAGAGCTCGGTCGGCAGGCTGGCGTAGTAGTTGCGGAACAGCAGCGTCATGATGGGCATGGCGAACACCAGGTGCACGGCGACGATGCCGGGCAGGCTGCTGTAGATGCCGACGGCCGCTTCCAGCTTGACGAGCGGGTAGATCATCACCTGGATGGGGATGAAGGCGCCCATCATCAGGATGCCGAACAGCCACTCGCCGCCCTTGGGCTTCCACCAGCTCAGCGCATAGCCGTTGATGGCGCCGAGCAGGATGGGCAGGATGACCGAGGGCACGGTGATGGCGACCGAGCTCCAGAAGCCGCCACGAATGCCCTCGCAGCTGACGCCCGTGCAGGCCTCGCTCCAGGCGGCGCGCCAGGCGTCGAAGGTGATGGTCGACGGCAGCGCGAAGATCTGGCCGAGGCGGATCTCGTCCATGCTCTTGAACGAGGTCGTCAGCATCACGTACAGCGGCAGCAGGAAGAACACCGCCGCGAAGATCAGGAAGGCGTAGACGCCGATACGGGCCCAGTGGGCTGTGGCCTTGCGCTTCATGCGTGGCCTCCCTTCGCGGCCTGACGGCTGCGCACATAGGCGAGCGGCGCAACGAGGGCAAGCACCGTGAGCAGCAGCATCACCGCACCGGCCGAGGCCAGCGCCAGGTTGGCGCGGCCGAACAGGTGGTCCATGATGAACTTGGCCGGCACGTCGCTGGCCGTGCCCGGGCCGCCCTGGGTCATCGCGACGACGGTGTCGAAGACCTTGACGACGCCGGTGGCCAGCAGCGTGAAGACGGTGGCCAGCGTGGGTCCCATCATGGGCAGCACGATGGACAGATAGACGCGCCAGGTCGGGATGCCATCCAGCTTTGAGGCCTTCCAGATCTCCTCGTCGATGCCGCGCAGCCCCGCCAGCATCAGCGCCATCACCAGCCCTGCCCCTTGCCAGGTGCCGGCGATGACGACGGTGTAGATGACCATGTCCTGGTCGACGATCCAGTCGAAGTGGAAGTCCTTCCAGCCCATCTGCTGCATCGCGTTCTGCAGGCCGCTGTCGGGGTTGAGCACCCACTGCCAGACCAGGCCCGTCGCCACGAAGGACATCGCATACGGGTACAGGAAGGCCGTGCGCAGCACGCCCTCGCCACGCACCTTCTGATCGATGAAGACGGCGAGCAGGAAGCCCAGCAGCATGGCCGCGGCGATATAGAGCACGCCGTAGATGGCGAGGTTGTGGATGGCGAGCTGCCAGCGCTCGTTGTCGAGCAGGCGCTCGAACTGCTGCAGGCCGACGAAGTCGTCCTTGGGGAAGGTGCGCGCGCTGGACACGGAGGTGCGCAGCGTCCACAGCACCGTGCCCACATAGCCGACGCAGACGATGAGGGCCAGGGGCAGCAGCGCGCCCCAGGCCGCGAGGGACCGACGCTTCATGTCAGTTCCTGAGTGCGGAGACGATGTCCTTCTGGACCTTCTCGACCGGGATGTTGCGGTTCCAGTAGCTGGTCAGCACGTCCTGCAGCGCGCCGTTCTGGTCGGGCGTGATGTAGATCTCGCCGTTGCCGAGTTGGCGCGACTTGTCCTTCATCGCCGCCACGCCCATCTGGGCGCACATGTCCATCTGGCTGACGTCGACGTCGGTGCGGATGGGGATGCTGCCCTTCTTGATGCTGAAGGCAACCTGGGTGGCGGGCTGGGTGATGACGCTGGCGAGCAGCTGCTGGGCCTTGACCTGGTCGGGCTTGCTGGTCTTGGGGAAGACCATCACGTCGCCCTGGATGATGTAGGGCGCCTTGGGGCCGAAGCCGGGCGCGCAGCCATAGTCCTTGCCGGCCTCCTGCTTGGCCTGGGCGAACTCGCCCTTGGCCCAATCGCCCATGATCTGCACGCCGCCGCGGCCGCTGATCAGCATGGCGGTGGCGTCGTTCCAGTTGCGGCCGGGCGAGCCCTTGTCGGTGTAGCTCTGCAGCTTCTTGAAGGCCAGCAGCACCTTCTTGAAGTCCTCGCCCAGGATGGCCTGGGGGTCGCGGTCGCGGAAGATCTTCAAGTAGAGGTCGCGGCCGCCGTAATGGGCCAGCGTGGCGGTGAAGACGATGCCGTCCTGCCAGGGCTGGCCGCCATGGGCCAGAGGCACGAGGCCGGCGGCCTTGAGCTTGTCCAGAGCGGCGAAGAGTTCGTCGAAGTTCTTGGGCTCTTCCGCGATGCCGGCCTTCTTGAAGGCGGCCTTGGAGAACCAGAACCAGGTCATGTTGTGGATGTTGACCGGCGCGGCGTAGTAGTGGCCGTTGACGCGGATGGCGCTCAGCACGGTCTCGGGCAGGAACTTGTCCCAGCCGTCGCGCTTGGCAACGTCGTCCACGTTGTTCAGCAGGCCCTGGTCGACGATGTCGCGGAACTGCTGGGTGGTGTTGAACTGGGCCGCGGTGGGCGGGTTGCCGCCGGCAATGCGGTTGATGGCGACGGAGCGGGCCTGTTCGCCCAGGGCGACGGCAGTGTCGACCCAGATGCCGCCCTGGGCCTTGTAGGCCTCGGCCAGGGTCTTGGCGGCGGCAGACTCGCCGCCGGAGGTCCACCAGTGGATGACCTCCGCCTTCAGGGGTTCAGCGGCGTTGGAAGCGGTTGCAGCCAGCAGCGCAACCGTGGCCAGGGCATGGCGGGGGAACTTCATCTTGTCTCCGGATCTTGTGGGGCAGCGAGCGCAGTTTGCCCCGCCACGGCTGAACGCGCCTGAGGGAGGACCCTGTAATATTTCATTTAGAAACCGCCTGTACCCTTTAACAAACGGCTGCTTAGGCGTTAATTATTCGTTCAGGAACTGGCTGTACCAGAGGCCGCTGTCCTTCAGGATGCGCTTCTGCGTCGCGTAGTCCACATAGGCGATACCGAAGCGGCGCAGATAGCCTTCGGCCCATTCGAAGTTGTCCAGCAGGCTCCAGGCGAAATAGCCCTTGACCGGCACGCCGGCGGCCATGGCCTGCTTCAAGGCAGCCAGATGGCGCTGCAGATAGGACAGGCGCTCCTTGTCGTGCACGCGACCCTCGGGCGTCAGCACGTCCTCGAAAGTGGAACCGTTCTCGGTCAGCTGGATGACGGCCGGGTTGTAGTCGCGCTGGATGCGGGTCAGCAGGTCCACCAGTCCTTGCGGCGAAACCTCCCAGCCGAAACCGGTGCGCTCGACCCCCTCCTTCTCGACGAGGCTGGCGCGCATCGGGCCACCCGCCGGATCGTTCTTGACCATCTCGGGGAAGTAATAGTTCACGCCCAGGAAGTCGGTCGACGTCGCGATGGCGTCCAGGTCGCCGGCGAACACGGTAGGCGCGGCGTCGCCGATCAGCTCCAGCGTGTCCGCCGGATAGCCGCGGCCGAACAGCGGATCGAGGAACCAGCGGTTGCGCAGGCCGTCGTGGCGCTTCAGCGCGGCAAGATCCTCGGCACTGTCAGACGCCGCCGTGATGGGATGCAGGCTCAACGTGATGCCGACCTGGGCATCGGCCGAGTTCTTGCGAATGACCGGAATCGCCTGACCATGGGACAGCAGCACATGGTGGCAGGCCTGCATCGCATCAGCCAGGCTGCTGCCGCCCGGCGCGTGGATGTTCTCCCAGTAGCCCATCATGCAGGAGCACCAGGGTTCGTTGTGGGTGATCCAGTGCTTGACACGGTCGCCCAGGCGGCGGGTGACGACGTCGGTGTACTCGAGGAAGGCGCTCACGGTGTCGCGCGAGGTCCAGCCCCCTTCGTCCTGCAGCACCTGCGGCAGATCCCAGTGGTAGAGCGTCGCCCAGGGGTCCAGGCCGCGTTCCAGCATGCCGTCCACCAGCCGATCGTAGAAAGCCAGCCCCGCTTCGTTCACGGCGCCGCGGCCGTTCGGCAGGATGCGCGGCCAGGCAATGGAGAAGCGGTAGGCGTTGACGCCCAGGCCCTTGGCCATGTCCAGGTCCTGGGGGAACAGGTGGTAGTGGTCGCAAGCCACCAGGCCGTTGCTGCCGTCGCGGATGCGGCCTGGTTGGGCGCAGAAGCGGTCCCAGATGGACTCACCCTTGCCGTCCTCGCGGCCGGCGCCCTCGATCTGGAAGGAAGAAGTGGACACGCCCCAACGGAAGTCGGCGGGGAAGTCTTTGCGGGTCGGGGCGTTGTGGGAGCTCATGCTTCGGATGTGAGGGCGCCGGCCACGGGGACCGGCGCGGGGTCAGGGAACAAGAAAACGGTCAGAACTTGTAGGTGCCGCCGATCAGGAACTGGCGGCCGTAGGACGTGTAGCGCTCGGGCAAGGTCGCCAGCGGGTCGACGGAGCCGGTGGAGACACCCACCCTCGTGCGGTAGGGCTCGTCGTTCAGATTGTTGACCTGCAGCGTCAGCGACAGGCCCTTCAGCGGGCCGGACTCGAAGGAATAGCCGATCTGGGCGTCGATATTGGTCTCGCTGGAGATCATGCTGGGCACGTTCTCGCCGAAGGTGCCCCGCACCGTCGTCACGAAGGGCGAGCGGTGGCGGCTGCCGATGCGCGCCGAGAGGCCATTGCGCTCGTAGTACAGCGTGATGCTGCTCACCGAACCCGACAGGCCATCCAGAGGCTTGGTCAAATCGTTGGCCTCATGCAGCGAACTGCGGGTCTTGGAATAGCTCGCCTGCACACCGATGCCTTCCAGCGCCGGGCTGACCAGCGAACCATCCAGCGTGCCGCTCAACTCCGTGCCGGCAATCATGCCGCCCTTGCCATTGGACTGGGTGCTGAGTGTGCCGATATTGCTGTAGGGCGTGAAGGCCGTCGGGTTGGGGAAGCCGGTGAAGTCGAAGTCGATGGCCTGCGAGTAGACGAAGTTCTTCAGGTTGCGGTGGAAGGCCGCGGCCGCCAGATAGCTGCGCTTGGTGAAGTAGTGCTCCACCGACAGGTCCACCGCGTCGGCGCGCCACGGCTCGAGCTTGGGGTTGCCGCCGTTGGCCGACCACAGATGCGGCTCCGTCGTGCTGATGCTGATGCCGGCGAAGCCGGCGCGCATGTCTTCCATGTTGGGCCGCGCCAGCACCTTGGCCAGGCCGAAGCGGACCACGGTGTTGGCCGTCAGGTCAGCCGACAGGTTGAGGCTGGGCAGGGTGTCGGTGTAGGTCGCGCCGCCGCTGGCGGGCTGGGTCGTGCTGGTCTTGGAGTCCCACAGCAGGCCATTGCTCATCTGCTTGGCATGCACGACGCGCACGCCCAGGTTGCCGTGGATGGGCAGGCCCCAGTCGAACTCGAAACCGATCTTGCCGTAGGCCGTGGTGACCTTCTCGTGCACCTGCCAGATGCGGCCCGGCGCCTGGTCGGCCGAGGTCGGCACGACGTCGTAGAGATTGAGCGCGCTGGGCAGGTCGAAATTGACCATGCGGATGTTGCTGCCGGCAAAGCTCAGGTCCGTCGGATCACGCAGCAGCGCGGCCGGGATCAGCATGGCGGCGCGGCCGTTCTTGAGGTTGTAGTTGACCTCGGTGCGGTTCATGTCCTTGTCGCGCTCGGAGTAGTTCACGCCGCCCTCGACGCTGTTGATCCAGCTGTCGAAGTTGCGGCTCACCGCGAGCTTGAGCGCCTTGAGCTCGTCGCCCACCTTGGGGAACTGGCTGCGGCCGTCGCGCCCCCAGTTGGCGGGGTCGCGCAGGTAGACGTTCTTGGCGTCGGAGAAGTCGAAGTTCGGGGCGAAGGTGGAACGCCCGTCACCGGTGACGATGTTGGCCTGGCCGAGGCTGACGCGGTTCAGCGAGCCCGCCTGCAGCTCCGCGTTCTGCTCCTTGCGCTTGGCCTTGGACCAGCTCAGATCGCCCTCCAGCTTCCAGTCGGCCAGCTTGAGTTCGTTGTTCCAGCCCACCGAGCGGATGTCGTCCTGGCGCTTGTTGAAGGTCGTCAGCGCCACCGGCGTCGTGTTGTTGACGATGCCGCTGGTGATGATCTTGTCGCCATTGACCACCGTCGTCTGGGCATTGCTCCAGGTCGCGCCCGACCAGGTCGACATGTCCGACATCACCGTGCGGCGCGCCTCGGTCTGGTCGAACTTGGAGTAGTAGAGGTCCAGTGTGCTGTGGAAGCCGTTGCCAGGCTTGTATTCCAGTACCCCCATCAGGCCGTCGCGCTTCTGGCGCGAGGAGGCGGCACCCAGCTCGAAGCCCTGCAGCGCCACGGCGTCCAGCGGCGCACCCGGCAGCGGCGCGCCCCAGTTGTTGGTGTTGGCCCACCACCAGCTCTTGTAATGCTTCTCCTGGCTGGGCGAATCCAGATGCGCGAAGCCGATGGCCGCGCCCCAGGTGCGGTTGGTGGACTGCGTCACATACGAGGCGCTGAGGCGGTTGCCCATGCCCGAGATCTCCGGGTTCAGCGAGCCATTGGAGTTGCGCTCGGCACGCGCGCCGATGACGGCCTGCGTGCCATCGATCTCCAGCGGGCGCAGCGTCATCATGTTGATGGTGCCCGACAGCCCCTGCGTCGACAGGCTGGGCTCGGCGGTCTTGTAGACGGTGGCCTTGTTGATCAGCTCCGACGGGAACTGGTCGAACTCCACCGAGCGGTTGTCGCCCGTGCTGACAATCTCGCGGCCGTTCAGCAGCGTCACGCCATAGCGCGGCGCCATGCCGCGGATGCTGAGCACCGAGGCACGCCCGCCCACGCGCTGGGCCGTCAGGCCCGGCAGGCGCGACAGCGCATCGGCGATGGACACATCGGGCAGCTTGCCGATGTCTTCGGCCGAGATGGCCTCGACGATGGACTCGGCATTGCGCTTGGTGCTGATCGAGGACTCGAGGCTGGCGCGAAAGCCCGTGACCGTGACGGTCTCGAGCTTCTGCTCGCCGGCCTGAGCCTGAGCCTGGGCCTGGGCCTGGGCCAGTGCCAGCCCGGGTGCGCCCAACAGGCCGACGCACAGGGCGACGGGCGTGAGGCGGTTGCGCCGCTGGGGCGAAGTTGGGGCGATGGCGCGCGCTGCCGCACGCTGGGCTTGCTTGGGCATTTCTTTCGTCTCCTGGTTCGTCTTGTTCGCTGCTCGGCCGGCTTTTTGGTCGCCACCTCGCCGCTCTCTGGCGGTGTCGATGACGTAAAGTGGAACCGGTTCCAAACGCGGCGCAAATCTAATGCGGCACAGTCGGGGCTGTCAATCTCGTCGGCCCGGGGGTTGACGTTTTTTTGCTTCACCTACTACTGTCGCGGCCGCAACCGAAGATGACGATGACGCGCAAACCCCTTCCCTTTCTCCTCGCCGCGGCCCTGTTGACGGCCACCACGGCGGGCGCCAGCGAAACCGATTCCATCGTGCAGGCCTGGCCCGCCCGCAAGCCGGTGCGCGACGCCGCGCTGGAGGCCCGCGTCGAGGCCGCGCTGAAGGGCTTGAGCCTGCGCCAGAAGATCGGCCAGATGACCCAGCCCGAGATCCGCGCGATCACGCCGGACGAGGTGCGCGAGTACGCCATCGGCACCATCCTGAACGGCGGCGGCGGCTGGCCGGGCCAGGACCGCGCGGCCACGCCGGCGCAGTGGCGTGAGCTGTCGGAGAAGTTCCAGGCCGCGGCCCTGCAGGCGACGCCGGGCATCCCGCTGATCTGGGGCACGGACGCCGTGCACGGCCACAACAATGTGCGCGGCGCCACGCTGTTCCCGCACAACATCGCGCTGGGCGCGACGCGCGACGCCGACCTGGTGCGCGACATCGGCCGCGCCACCGCGCGCGCCATCCGCGCCTCGGGTCTGCACTGGGCCTTCGCGCCGACGCTGGCCGTCGTGCAGGACGTGCGCTGGGGCCGCACCTATGAAAGCTTCAGCGTCGATCCGGCGCTGGTGCAGCGCCTGGGCCAGGCCTCGGTCGAAGGCCTGCAGGAAGGCATGAAGGACGGCCGCGGCGTGCTGGCGACAGCCAAGCATTTCATTGGCGACGGCGGCACGCGCCGCGGCATCGACCAGGGGGTGACCCAGGCCTCGCCGACAGCGCTTGCCGACGTGCACGGCGCCGGCTACCTCGGCGCCCTGGATGCCGGCGTGATGACCGTCATGACCTCCTTCAGCAGCTGGACTGACAGCGCTGGCTATGTCGAGCACGGCAAGATGCACGGCAACCAGATCCTGATGACCGGCGTGCTGAAGCAAAGGCTGGCCTTCGACGGTCTCATCGTCAGCGACTGGGACGGCGTCGGCCAGGTGCCCGGCTGCCGCAACGACGACTGCCCGGCGGCCATCAATGCCGGCATCGACGTCGTCATGGTGCCCTTCCACTGGAAGGCCTTCTTCAACAACACGCTGCGCGCCGCCGAGCAGGGCCGCATCCCCATGGCCCGCATCGACGACGCGGTGCGCCGCATCCTGCGCGTGAAGTTCAGCATCGGCATGCAGCCGGCCGTGCCGGCCACGGTGGAGGCGCTGCAGGCGCCCGAACTGGCGCGCCGCGCGGTGCGCGAGTCCCTGGTGCTGCTGAAGCACAAGCCCGGCCTGCTGCCGCTGAAGGGCACGGCACGCGTGCTCGTCGTCGGTACGGCGGCCGACAGCCTGGCCCACCAGGCCGGCGGCTGGAGCGTCACCTGGCAGGGCCGCGACACGAGCAATGTCGACTACCCCCAGGGCACCTCGCTGCTGGCCGCGCTGCGCCAACGCCTGGGCACGGCCAACGTCACTTTCGATGCCGACGGCTCCAGGAACGATCCGAAGAACTTCGACGCCGTCGTCGCCGTGCTGGCCGAGACGCCCTATGCCGAGGGCGAGGGCGATGTGCGCATCACCGAGAACCTGCGCCACAGCCGCCGCCAGCCCAAGGACCTGGCCGTGCTGCAGAAAGTCGCCGGCCGCGGCGTCCCGGTCGTCACGCTGCTCTACTCGGGCCGGCCGCTCTATGTGAACGACCTCGCCAACCAGAGCGATGCCTTCATCGCCGCCTGGCAACCCGGCACCGAAGGCGCGGGCCTCACGGACGTGCTCATCGCGCCGGCCGACGGCAAGAGCTGGCCCGGCTTCACTGGCCGCCTCTCCTTCCCCTGGCCGGCCGGCCCCTGCCAGTTCAGCGCCCACGAGGCCAAGCCCTGGTGGCCGGTCGGCGGCGGCCTGAGCGGCCGCGAGACCAAGGTAAACACCAAGGCGCTCCCAGAACCGGCCGACCCCCAGCCCATCTGCCCCCTGTGATTCAATCCGCCCCAGAAAAAGCAGAGGGCGAATGGCAACGATCAAGGATGTAGCGCGGCTGGCCGGCGTGGGCGTGGGCACCGCGTCGCGCGTCATCAGCGGAAACGGTTCCGTTGCGCCGGCCACGGCCGAGCGTGTGCGCAAGGTCATCGCCCAGCTGAAGTTCCGGCCCTCGCACACGGCGCGGTCGCTGGGCGCCGGCACGTCCAAGCTGATCGGCGTCTACATCCCCTTCCTGCGCGGCACCTACTACACGCCCATCCTGCGCGTCATCGACACGGTGCTGCGCACCCAGGGCCTGCACATGGTGGTGGCCTTCGGCGAAGGCATCGAGGACGAGCGCGTCGAGACCAACGACGGCATGCGCTTCCTGCTGGACCGCGACTGCGACGGCCTCATCGTGCTGTCCAACGCCATGCAGGACGAGGACCTCAAGGCCCTGGGCCCGGCAGCGCGCCAGGTCGTCGTGCTGAACCGCCACTTCGACCGCATCAAGGACCAGTGCTTCACGGCCGACCACGTGCAGGGCGGCGTGCAGGCGGCGCGTGCGCTGCTGCAGCACAAGCACAAGGACATCGCCATCGTCTCCGGCCCGACGACCTCGCCCGACAACGTGGCGCGCCTGAATGGCTTCCTGGGGGAGCTGGCGCTGCGCGGCCTGGACACGGCCAAGATCCTGACCGTGCCCGGCGACTTCTCCAACCAGGCCGGCTGGGATGCCGCCGAGGTGCTGCTCAAGCTCAAGCGCCTGCCGACGGCCGTCTTCTGCGCCAACGACGAGATGGCCATCGGCCTGCTGGCCCATTTCCAGGAGCGCGGCGTGTCGGTGCCGCACGAGGTTTCGGTGCTCGGCTATGACGACTCGCCCAGCGCCGAATTCGCCGCGCCCCGCCTCACCTCGGTGCACGTCCCCAGCCACGAGGTGACGCTGGCGGGCCTCAACTGGCTGCTCAACCGCTGCTATGGCCAGGAGCTGCCGGTCTCGCGGCAGTTCGACATCTCCGTCACCTGGCGCGCCTCGGTAGCAGCACCCCCTTCCCGCAAGCGAAGCTGAGGCCACAATCCGGCTTGGTAACTTTTCACCAAACCGGATTCTTAGCCCTCATGTCCCTCCGCGGACGGCCGGGCGCCATCGATATGTCCCACCGCGTCCTGACCGGCATCACCACCACCGGCACCCTGCATCTCGGCAATTACGTCGGCGCCATCCGCCCGGCCATTGAAGCCAGCCGCGCGCCCGGCGTGGAGAGCTTTTTCTTCATGGCCGACTTCCACGCGCTGATCAAGTGCGACGAGCCGGACCGCCTGGCCCATTCCAGCCGCGCCATCGCCGCCACCTGGCTGGCCGCCGGCCTCGACCCCGAGCGCGTCACCTTCTACCGCCAGAGCGACGTGCCCGAGATCCCGGAGCTGACCTGGCTGCTGACCTGCGTGACCGCCAAGGGCCAGATGAACCGGGCGCATGCCTACAAGGCCGCCGTGGATGCGGCCGTCGCCGCCGGCGAGGAGCCGGACGCCAACGTCAGCATGGGCCTGTTCAGCTACCCGGTGCTGATGGCGGCCGACATCCTGATGTTCAACGCGCACAAGGTGCCCGTCGGCAAGGACCAGGTCCAGCACATCGAGATGGCGCGCGACGTCGCCCAGCGCTTCAACCATCTGTTCGGCCAGGGCAAGGAGCTGTTCACGCTGCCTTCAGCCGTGACCGACGCGGAAATGGAGCTGCTGCCCGGTCTGGACGGCCGCAAGATGAGCAAGAGCTATGACAACGTCATTCCGCTCTTCGAGGGCGGTTCCAAGGCGCTGCAGGACGCGGTCGCGCGCATCGTCACCGACAGCAAGCTGCCCGGCGAACCCAAGGACCCGCAGGGCCAGGCCATCGTCACCATCTACGACGCCTTCGCGACGACCGAACAGCGCACCGCCTTCCGGGCCGCCCTGCGCGGCGGCCTGGGCTGGGGCGAGGCCAAGCAACAGCTCGTCGCGCTGATCGAAGGCCAGATCGGGCCGATGCGCGAGCGCTATGCCCAGCTGATGGCCCACCCCGAGCAGCTCGAGGCCATCCTGCAGGCCGGCGCCGCCAAGGCCCGCGCCATCGCCGTGCCCTTCCTGAAGACCTTGCGCGAGGCCTGCGGCCTGCGGCCCTACACGTCGACGGCGGCCACGGCGGCCGCCAAGACCGAGAAGGCCGCCCTGCCCGTTTTCAAGCAATACCGCGAGGCCGACGGCAAGTTCTACTTCAAGCTGCTGTCCGCTGGCGGTGATCTGCTGCTGCAGAGCCACGGCTTCGAGCAGGGCCGCGACGCCGGCCAGTGGGTCGCCAGACTGAAGCGTGAAGGCTTGGTGGCCGACGCGCCCGTGCTGCGCGAGGCTTGGGACTCTGTCATCGAGGCCGCCCTGGCCGCTTTCCAGGAAGACTGACGTGGCCGACGTCACCGAACTGCTCATCGGCACGTCGCGGGGTGACCCCGCGGCGCTGCAGCAGCTGTATGCGCTGCTCTACCCCGAGATCAAGCGCGTGGCCCGCATTCGCCTGGCGCAGTGCGGCCCCAACGGCCGGTCGGCCGGCCTGGACACCACGGCGCTGGTGCACGAGGGCTTCCTGCGCATGGCCGACCAGCAGGGCCTGCAGGGCGACACGCGCGGCCAGTTCTTCGCCTACATCGGTCGCGTGCTGCGCTCCGTCGTCATCGACCACCTGCGCACCGAAGGCCGCGACAAGCGCGGCGGCGACGCCGTCATGGTCACGCTGTCCGCCGCCAGCGACGTGGCCGCCGTGCAGAGCCAGGCCGTCGACATGGTCGGCCTGGACCAGGCGCTCAACCGCATGCGCGAGCTCGACAAGGGCCTCTACGAGCTCATCGAGATGATCGGCTTCGCCGGCCTGTCCATCGCCGAGGTGGCCGAATTGCGCCAGCTGTCCACGCGCAGCATCAACCGCGAGCTGCTGAAGGCCCGAGCCCTGCTCCAGGAGCTGCTCGGAGACAAACCCAACACCGTCTACTGATGCACTCCGGGCTGCAGGCCGACGACTGGCAGCGCCTGTCCACGCTGTTCGACGAGCTCGCCGAACTGCCCGCCGCGGAACGCCTGGCCCGCCTTGCCGCCATCGAGCCGCGCGAGCTCGCCGAACGCCTGGCGCGCATGCTGGCCTCGCTGCCCGACGACGACGCGACGGTGCTCGTCGCGCAGCCGGACTTCGACGCCCATCTGGCGCGTGCGCTGGCCGAGCCCGCGGTGCTGCCGGCGCCCCAGCCGGGTGACCGCTTCGGCGCCTGGTGCCTGGCCGAGCTGCTGGGCGAAGGCGGCATGGGCCAGGTCTGGCGGGCCGAGCGGGCCGACGGCCTCTACCAGGGCGAGGCTGCCATCAAGCTGCTGCGCGACGACCTCGCCAGCCCCGGCCTGGCCGCCCGCTTCGCCCGTGAACGCGCGCTGCTGGGCCGGCTGACCCACCCCAATATCGCGCGGCTGCTGGACGCCGGCGAGCAGGACGGCCGCGCCTACCTGGTGCTGGAATACGTCGCCGGCCGCACGCTGTCCGAGCATGTGCGGGCCCACGAGCTGCCGCTGGCGGCGCGCGTGAAGCTGCTTGTCGAGGTGGCCCGCGCCGTCGAGCATGCCCACGCCCAGCTCATCGTGCATCGCGACCTCAAGCCCAGCAACGTCATGCTGGACGAGAGCGGCTGCACCAAGCTGCTGGACTTCGGCATCGCCGGCCTGCTGGACGACTCCGGCCAGCAGGCCGACCACCAGCTCACCATGGTCACGGGCCGGCGCCTGACGCCCGCCTACGCGGCGCCCGAGCAGATCACCGGCGAGCCGGTCGGCGTCGCCAGCGACATCTATTCGCTGGGCGTCATGCTCTACGAGCTCGCCAGTGGCGAACTGCCCTTCGGCCAGCGCGGCCTGAGCCGCACGGCGCTGGAGCATGCGGTGCTGCACGGCGCGCCGCGGCGCATCTCGCGCACGACCGGCACCACCATGGACGGCGAGGGTGGCGGCCGTGGCGCCGGGCCCGGCCGGCCGGCCGATGCCGAGCGCGCCGCCGGCGACCTCGAGGCGGTCGCCGCCAAGGCCCTGCGCCGCAACCCGGCCGAGCGCTACGCCAGCGCCGGCAGCCTGATCGACGACCTGGAGCACTGGCTGGCCCAGCGCCCGGTCAGTGTGCGCGCCGAGGACTGGCGCCACCGCGCCCACCTCTGGGCCCGGCGCAACGCGGCCCTGGCCGTCGGCGCGACGCTGGTGTTCGCGGCGCTGAGCGCCGGCCTGGCCGTCAGCCTGTGGCAGCGCCGCGAGGCCCAGGCCGCGGCACACCAGAGCGAGGCGGTCACGCGCTACCTGACCGAGCTGCTGTCCACGGCCAACCCCGACCGCCACGGCGGCCACATCCCGACCATCTTCGAGGTGCTGGAGAAGAGCCGCACCGAGCTGCGCCAGCGCTTCGCGGGCGACGACCTGACGTATTCCCGCGTGCTCGACGTCATGGTGGCCACCTACTCGGACATGAACCGCCACGACATCGCCATCCCGCTGGCGCAGGAGCTGATCAGCGTCAGCGCCCGGCACTGGGGCGACGACGAGGAACACACGCTGATCGCCAAGCTGCGCCTGATGCGCATCTACACGGCCCTGAACGCGCCGCTGGAGGTCATCGCGCTGGGCGAGCCCCTGCTGCCCGCCTTCTCGGCGGCACAGGCCGGCACGCCGCTGGAGGACGAGTACGAGAGCCTGCTCTACATGCTCCTCGTGGCCTACGGCGGCGCCGCGCGCTTCGCCGACGCCGAGGCCATCCACGCCATCGCCTGGCCCATGGTGCAGCGCTTCTACAAGCCGACCGACTACGAGTACCCCTACTACAACACCTACCTCTACCAGTTGCGCCTGGCGCAGGGCCGGCTGCTGGAAGCCGAGCAGCTGATCGAGGCCACGCGGGCCTCCTGGGCCACCGCACCGGCCCACCGCGCCCGCTTCGTGCAGCGCTCGCGCCAGCATCTGTGGAATATCCAGGCCCGCCTGGGGCGGCCCGAAGGCAGCGTCGACAACGCCCGCCAGCTGATCGCCGACATGGACACCCTGCTCGGCCCCGGCAACGCCAGCAGCCAGCGCATGCGGGCCGACCTGGCGCGTCATTTCGTCGAGCGGGGCGACTATGCAGCCGCCGTGCTGGTGCACGAGGACATGGCCAACCGCCTGCCGCCCGAGGCCGCCCGGCACCCGGCGCTGCGCCTGCCGCGCGAGAGCGCCGCCCTGCTGGCCCGCGCCCTGGCCGAGCCCGCCCGCGCCGCCGACTGGCTGCCCG